>JALOMD010000038.1 GCA_025455595.1 Cytophagales bacterium
GCGGCGGGCTTGGTGCCGTTGCCTTCCTTGATGACTTGGTATTGCAGGCCCGAAGCGGTGGTTTTCACGCCCGGCTTGGTTTTGTTGTCGGCCAAGAATTTCTCCCCGGCTTTGGCCGATGCCTCAAACCGTTTGGCCTGCTGGCCTTCCACGTACGTGTTGATAATCATCTGCATCTGCATGTCGTTCATCTTCGAGCTGTCGCCTTTGATGGTGTTCATCATGGCTGTTTGGAGCAGTTCAAGGTTGAACAGCGTGTCGGCACCGCCTTCTTTGAACCGTTTGCCCTGCATCACGCCGAGGGCATAGCTGGCGGAGTCTTTGGCGTTTTTCAGCGTCGGTGTGCCAGACCCAAGGCCGGCTCTTTTGTTGGTGCAGGACGAAACCAACACAACGGCCGCCAAAAGCGTAACGGCCAGCAGATTTGCTTTTTTCATTAGTGGGGATGGATGGATGATGAAAGTTCTGTTTCAGATTCGCAAGGAAAGGATTTCTGTCGCCGGAAGAAATACGGGAAGCGACACTACCGGTCAAATGCGCCGCGAAATTAGCGGAAATATTTCATTATTCACATAGTCGCGATGCTTCGTTCTTCGATGCTTCGTTTACCGTTTTGCGTTTAACGTTTTAGGCAAAAATCTTCCAAAACGCCAACGAGATTTCCAGAAAACGCATTCCCTGCTTGTTGACGACGATTCAGGGTGCGCTGTCTCAAATCTACTGCCAGTCAAAAAACATTCTTAACTTTACGCATTTCAACCCTTGAAACGGCAAACGATAAACGGTAAACGATAAACGAGTTAAGAATGTCCAAATTCAACGAATTGGTAAAAATCTACCAATCAGACCGGAAGTTTTTCCGTCAGTACGAGCAAACGGGTTTGCAGTTTGTGGAGCAGTTCACTCAAGCGTTGGCCAAGTACTACCGCGTGCCGCCGGAGAATTTCGTACTGTTGAGCAAAGACGAAGCCAAGCAGCCCGCCAAGTCCGTCGCCGAGGCGTTGCTCATGGATCAACAGGGTTTCTGGCACATCCGCTACGGCTTCAACCTGCCGCACGGCACCGAGGGACAGCAAAGTTTCTTGCTGGTGTTCGAGGTGCTTTTCAAAAAACTGGACGGCCGTTTCATTCTCCGCCTGCCCGACGAGGAGGAGTTTTTCGTAGAGGCAAACGGTAAAAAGGTTGATTTCTCCACTTTTTTGAACTACCTGCACGATTTCCTGAAACGCTTCCTCGAAAACCGCTTTGAGCGTTTCCTCAACGGCGAAAGCACCGAACGCAAGGCCGTCATCGGTTTTCGCGTTCACGACCGGGACGATGATGATTAGAGGTTGTTTGAAATTTTATTCTAAGTACAAAGTTATCAGTGGTCAGCCGTCTGTTAAAATAAAAACGCAAACAACTGAAAGCCAAACAGTTACGACGGTTCTTGTGCGTCAGAAATAATGAAAACCAATTTTCGCCAAGTACTTACTGAAGCGTTTTAAGCAATTTTTGCTTAATCTGCGAGCCGGATTTGTTCTTGCCGCACGATGTTCGCACTTTGGCGACACTTGCAGACGCGGGTGGCTTGTACCATTTTCTTTTTGCTGGCAAAGACAATCCAGCAGTTAGAAATTTGCACTACCGCTTGATGTTCTCGCAAATGTCTTTCCAAAACAGAAAAAGCACAGATTACCTGTGCTTTTTCTGTTTTCTGACGGTTTGGAGTTATTTGGCGTTTTGGGCAAAATTTGCCCAAAACGCTTCATCTGTTCATCAACTCTTTTGTCGAGAGCACTCTCGGTTTCTGGAGCAGGTAACCGATTTTAAAACCGCCCGCCGCGCTGGGTACGCTGTAAATACCCGGTTCGCGGTCAAAAAGCGACTCGTCTGGGAAGGCGGCCGTTGCGGGCCAGTCCGACAGGCGCAGGTTGATGGTGCGCACGCCGATGCCGAAGTACATGTCCAGCAGCACACGCGGGCTGAGCGAAACCTGTCCGCCGATTTTGAGATGCCCGCCATAGACGTTCTTGATGCGGGCGTAGGTGGCGACCTGAAAGAACGAACCCATGTTCACTTCTCTTTCTTGCGGCTGGTTGGCGTACTTGTAGAAAACCTCAAAAGCCATGTAAGCCCCACGCGGATTTTTTGCATAGCGACTGATGAAATACAGACGCAACTCGGTGCGAGAACGGAACACCGACTCGCGGTATCTCGGTAGGTTTTGGGTACGCGTGTTGCCGTTGGGGTCGGTTGTGGTAGTTTGCGTGCGAAAAAAATCCCTGAAATAGCCGTAGCCCAGTTCCTGTTGCACGCTTAGCGTGGGCGTGATTACGTATTCGGCGGCAAACTGTACGGTGCGGTCAAAGTCTATTAAACTGAACGGCGCCCATTTCACAACCCAGCGACAATTAGAGTAATCCAGTTCGCGCGGACTGTAGAATACACTGTCTTTTGTGCCGTTTTGCGCCGCTGCGACAGTTGTTGCAAACAGAAAGACGAGAAGTGTTTTTCTCATTGAAGGCGGTTTTCTCTGTAATTTGACAGAACAGATTTGCACGGAAACGGGAATGTGGCAACTTGTGCAGACCGAATCGGCGTTTCCGCCGATGCTTGCCACGCACTCGGCGTGGGCGGGATTTTCAATTTAAGCGATTTTTGCCCAAAACGCCGACCGTGACAACTGGAAATTCACTCAGTTTTGCTCCACCGTGATTTTGCTCAACAGATTCAACTGCGCCAGGTTGGAATAGTCGTACTGATAAAAACCGTCTTGGCCAATCACCAACAGAGATTGCGGCAGCGGAATCAGGTCGTAGGTCTTGATGTCGGTCAGGAAACTTTTCTGCACCAGCCGCACCGGGTCGGTGGCATCGAACACCCGCAGGCCGGCATCGCCTTCGCACACAAACAGGCTGCTGCCCCGGATACCCAAGCCGTACGGGCTGGTCATGTTGTAAGTCTGCACCAGCCGTGGATTGCGCAAGTCGCTGATGTCAATCACGTCCAGCACGTTGTTGTTCGTGTTCGGGCGGCAGCCTGCGGTGCGCAGCGTCACGTAGGCGTAGTTGCCTTGCACCACCACCGGGTCGCAACCCACGAAGTGGCTGTAACGCGACAGTTGGCGCGGCTGCGACGGATTGCTGATGTCGAAGATGTACATGGCATCGGCCGCCCCGACGAACAGGTTGTCGCCGTACGGGAACACGGTTTCGATGCCGAAACCAATCGGGACGGTGGTGGTGGCACGCGGGTTGTCGGCCTGCCGGATGTCGTAAGTGCGCAGGTTGGTCTGGTCCACGATGTAGAGCTTGTCGTCGGCGATGGTGAAACGGGCCAGCGAACCGCCGGTGCCGCTGTCGTTTCCGCCACCCAAGTCAGGCGAGATGGCCGATTCGCCGTCGGAGCAGCCGTGCAGCCACGCAACCGACCAAAGCAATAGAAGGAAAGTAGTCTTTTTCATGTTTTTGGGCTTTTAGCTGTTGACTTTTAGCTGTTAGTTTTACTGTTGATTTCAGTTTTTTTTACAGATAATACTAATGTTTGAAAAACAAAAAGATGTCAGATTTCAAACTCCCCTCAACCCGACATTTTTTTTGTTTTTCGACCACTAAAATGTCATGAGTCTTGCGTAAGTATTTATATTTCAGACAGTTACTAACTTCAGGATGCGCAATACTCGGCTCATTTTAGTGTAATTTGGCGTTTTAGCCATTTTTTGCCCAAAACGCCAAACCCAAAACGAAGCATCGAAGAACGAAGCATCGCGGAATCTATCTTCTGCATTTCGGGTCTTTGAGCGTTACTTTCTCCCAACCGACGACATAACCCCGGCTTTCGTCCACGCATTCAAAATAGACGTTTCGTTGGGGCGGATAAGGCTGCAGGTTTTGCGGCAGTGCGTCGGCGACGCGTTTGGCGAGGGTGACGTTGCGCGGATTTGAAATGTTGAGGGCCACCAAATCGCGGAAATTGTCGGCGTAGAGGATGTTGCCTTTGATGGCGATGTCCACGTTGCCCGGAATGCTGATGAACGCGATGTTCTGCGGGTTGCGCGGGTCTTTGTTGTTGATCACGTGGATGCCTTTGTTCAGTTCGTTCACAAAAACCAGCGTGTCTTTGCTGTAGATTTTGCCCGTTTGGCGCAGTGGCTGGGCGGGCAACGAGGCAATGCGTCCGGCGTTTTCCTTGCTGACGTAAACAGGTTTGTACCCTTCGCGTTCGATGGACTCGGTGTCAACGCCGCAGCCGCTCCACAGAACCGCCAACAGGCCGAAAGGCAAGATGCGGGAGGAAAGTTGTTTCATGTGAACAAATGAGTAGATGAGTGAATGAAAGCCGTCAACTCTTTTGATGCCAAGGAAAGAGGCTCCTAAAAGCCAAGACACGGCCCGGAGCCAAATGGTTGCACGGGGGTAGGGGACTTAACAAAAACTTAACATTGGAAGCAATCTGACTGCCGGAAAGCAAAGAAGCGTTTTGGGTAAAATTTGCCCAAAACGCAACCGTCAAACAAGGTTTTGGACAACCTTCTACGGTTAAATTTGTACGTAAAAAGGGTTTCTGTGTAGCTTCATGTCCACTTGCCGAGCAAAATCTTCATTTCGTCTTGTGTATAGATTTCCTCCAAACTCTCCTCGACAGAAGTATTATCCGTATCGAAGGGAATTACAATAAAGTCGTCAGTTGCGGAAAAAATTCCATTATTGCCTGCTTGTCTGAGCTTTACGGCTGTTTGTTTCAAGACAAAGCTCGGGGCAGAATAATCCTTTTTCACTTCACACTCTTGTATGAAGAGGCGTGAAAGTTCCGAAAGTTTCGCACTGTCCAACCGAACATGGTGCTGGAGGCGTTCCGTAAGGTTCGGCAATTTTTTGCCAGCTTCCTGCTCATTCTCCAATCCGAAAGCCAAATCGGGAGGAAACCAATCGTCTCTGCCGAACCCCTCAATAAGAATAACGGCTATCCAACATACTTTTTCACTCTGTTTCGATAATACTTCTGTGACTGCCGACACAGTTTCATCAATCAAGAACTGAAATAGTGTACCCTTGTCGTACGGGTTTTTCTGATAGACAAGAATATCTTGGCCATCGGGAAGCAACTCTGATTTGGGGTCGGTTCTTCGGATGTTAGCTACCTCATCCGAATCAAGATAATTTATGTAATAAGTTGGTGTTTGAGTGTAATACCTACTTTTTATGAGGCTTTCTATTCTAACAATTCTTTTTTTGTCACGAAAATACAGGTTTACTTTACTGCTATGTTCAGAGTAACAAGCAGACCATTCCGTTCCATTGTTCGTGATTTTCGCTTTCTCTAAGCGTACGAGATTGTTCTTTAAGTCGGATTGGTACACAATAACATGATGTTCCTCGTAAGAAATGTATTTTTCGTGTCCTAAAGAAGAATAGCTGATGGCATTTTCTGATATGACTCTATCTTGCGCATCAAGTCCTATTTTAACGTATTCTACCCCATCCTCTTCTTGCTTATCCAACCAGTTCCCTAAGCGTTGCTGGTTCATTTCAACCGGAAAGGGTTCTAAACTGAACATTGAGCCGCTGGCCCATCTCCAAACTGCCACGCGGCTTAGAATTTCTTTTTGCTTACTTAACCAAGTTGTTTGGCTCTGTTCGTAATCTGTCCTCAATTCGTCAAGAATACTGATGTACTTTTCCATTGGAACTCCCATGAATCGGAAAATCTATTCGTTTTTCTTGGATGAGTGGCGTTTTGGGCAAAATTTGCCCAAAACGCCGAACGGCGGGTATGAAACCTCCCGACAGGTCGGGACAGGCTGCCGCTACGGAGGACTGACCTCTGCGTTCTGACCTCTGACCTGAAATTCGTACCTCGTAATTCGTACTTCAAAGTTATCCCTTGTAAAACAACCACTTGGACAACTCCTTGTACGACACCTTTTTGCCATACATCAGAATGCCCACGCGGTAAATGCGGGCGGCCAGCCACGTGGTGCCCAAGAAACCGCCGATCAACACCGCCATCGATAGAATGATTTCCCAAGTGGGCGGGTTGAACGGCATCCGGATGAGCATGGCAATGGGCGACGTAAGCGGAATGACCGACATCCAGAACGCCAGCGAACTATCGGGATTTTGAATCAGGTACGTGGATGTGGCAATGGCAAAGATGAGCGGCACACTAATGGGCAGTACAAACTGCTGCGTGTCGGTGTCGGCATCGGCGGCGGCACCGACGGCGGCAAACAACGCACTGTAAATCAGGTAGCCGAACAGGAAATAGAACAACAGCGCGGCCAACAGTTTGGGCAGGTTCAGGTTGGACAGGCTTTCGAATATCTTGGCGGCCTTCTGTTTCTGTTCCATGTCGGTTTTTTCCTCATCGGAAAGCACGCTGCTTGTCGCGGTGATTTGTGCAGCCCTGTTCTGTTGTGCCGCCGCAGCCGTGTCAAGGCCCAAGACTTTCGACGTGCCAGCGGCCAAGCCGAAGGACAGCAGTATCCAAACCAAGAACTGCGTGATTCCCACCAATCCAATTCCGACGATTTTACCCATCATGAGCTGGAACGGCTTCACCGACGAAATCATCACTTCTATGATGCGGTTGGTCTTCTCTTCCAGCACGCCGCGCATCACTTGCACGCCATAGAGGAAAATAGACATATAAATGATGAACCCCAGAAAAAACGCGGCAATGGTGGCAATCCCCACGTTGCTCTCTTTGCCCGCCTCAAGGTCGGTGGTGTTTACTTTTATTCTGTAAGATTCTATTTGCTTCAGTAATTTCGTATCAATATTGGCCTGTCGCAACTTGAAGTCTTGTATCTTGTTCTGGATAACGGCCCGCACGCCCGATTCCACGTCAATGCTCACGCCTTTGTTCGAGAAAAGCTCCACCGTTCGCTTGGTGCTGTCTTGGGCGATTTCTCTGGGAATGTACAGAACGGCATAGTATTCGTCGCGCTGCACGCTTCGTTTGGCGGTGTCCAAAGAGGCTTGTATCGGCACGAAATCGAGACCACGGTCGTTTTCCGGTTTCTGCCCGAACAGTCCGCTGTTGTCAATGACGGCGATGGTGCGTTTCTCGCCGTCCCGCATCGCCAAATAAAACGGCACCGCATAGACCGACACGAGCAAAATAGGCCCCAGAATGGTCATGATGATGAACGATTTCTTGCGCACCCGCACCAAGTATTCGCGTTGGATAATCAGTAGTATCGTGTTCATGAGAGGTTACAGGTTGGAAGGTTACAGGTTCAAGGTTAGAGGTTGGAAAGTTGCAGGTTGGAAAGTTGAAAGATTACAAGGTTCAGGTTTCAAATTTCAAATGGGCGTTTTTGTCAGAACCTTGATTGACTTCGTCGAACTGACGTTTTCCAAATGATTTAATGATTGGCATGATAGGTCTCATCAATCATGTTCATCACAAAAATCAGAGTTCTGACAAATGGCGTTTTAGCCAAAAATCGCCCAGATCGAAGATGCCGCCCGGTTGGCGGTATTGAAAATCCCGCAACCGGCGGGAACGCCAACCTGCAATCTTGAACTTGTAACTTTTAACTTGGAATTCGTACTTCGTACTTAACTGCTCACGCTTCGGATGAAAATATCGTTCATGGACGGGATGTTTTCGGCGAAGCCGTGGATTTGCACCCGCGTCATCAGTGTTTGCAGCAGGTCGTTGGGGGTGGCCTCGTCGGTGATGCGGACGGTGGCGCGGAAGTGACCCGGCTCGGCGGCGTGGGTTTCGGTCAGTTCAAACGGCGGCGGCAGCGTGTTCAGTTCGCCTTCGCCTTCCACCATGTACGTGTGGCTGCGAAACTGCCGCTTGATTTCCCGCGTCGGCCCGTCGAGTATCTTGCGCGAAAGATTGATCAACGCAATGTGGTCGCACATTTCCTCCACCGATTCCATGCGGTGCGTCGAAAAGATGATGGTGCAGCCTTGGTTGCGCAGTTGCAGGATTTCGTCTTTGATCAGGTTGGCGTTCACCGGGTCGAAGCCCGTGAACGGCTCGTCGAGAATCAGCAAGTCGGGGTTGTGGAGCACCGTGGCAATGAACTGCACTTTCTGTTGCATCCCTTTCGAGAGGTCTTCCACGTTTTTGCCCCACCATTCTTGGATTTCGAACTTCACGAACCATTGCTTGAGCCTTTCCTGCGCCTCGCGGCGGTTCATGCCTTTGAGCTGGGCCAAATACATGAGTTGCTCGCCCACTTTCATTTTTTTGTACAAGCCGCGTTCTTCGGGCAAGTACCCGATGCGGGCAATGTGCGACGGATTGAGCCGCTGTCCGTCGAAAAGCACTTCGCCCTCGTCCGGGGCGGTGATTTGCGTAATGATGCGGATGAGTGAGGTCTTGCCCGCCCCGTTGGGGCCGAGCAGCCCGAACACGCTGCCACGCGGAATGTCAAGGCTGACATCGTTGAGGGCAGTGTGGTTGGCGTAGCGTTTGGTGATGCGGCGAGCCGAGAGTAGCGTCATGTTTTAGTCGTAAGTGGTAAGTGGTAAGTCGTAAGTTGTTAGTGGTCAGTCGTCAGTCGTATTGGTTATTCAGGTCGTTCTCCTTTTTCTTCGCGGCCTTTGCGGTTTTTCTTCGCGCCTCTGCGAGAAACAAAATTTTTCACGCAAAGGCATTGGGCAACGAATACAGGTATTGGTTGGCGGCGCGTTTTGGGCGATTTTTGGCTGAAACGGTTCCTGCCGTTTGGGTCTGTGCGGCGGCTGGGTAAAATTAGGCCGAGACCGCTACAACTCCAAGGCAGGCCCGGATTTGAACCGTAGCTTTATGATAAGAACTGAGATTGGTAACCTGTGGTTTCAACCGAAAACGGTTTCGCTCCTGTTGATCGCATACTTTGTGCAAACATCCAAAGACAACCAAAACATTTTTCCGCCGTTTCGCGTAAGTTGGTAATACTAAAGTGATTATGTTTGAGGCTGATTCCCTCATTTAATCTGTCCAACCAAATTAGACAAATCGCTTATGAAAAGACATTCCAACCCGATTCTGCACCTGTTGCTGGTGCTTGCATTGCTCACGACTGTCGCAGGCTGCAAGAAGAAACCCGACGACGCGGCCCTGACCAAAAGCATCCAAGAAAAGCTGCAAGCCATGCCCGGCGTTTCGGTGGCCGTAGCCGAAGGCGTAGCCACCCTGACCGGCGAAGTGGATTCGGAAGCCATGATTGCCCAAGCCGAAGCCGCCGCCAAAGGCGTGGAAGGCGTGAAATCGGTGGTGAACTCACTGACGGTGAAGCCCGCCCCCGTGCCGGAACCGGCCGTCACTTTCTCGCCCGACGACAGCCTGAAAACCGCCGTGGAAGAAAACTTCAAGAAATACAACGTGAGCGGCGTAACCGCCTCGGTGCAAAACGGCGAAATCACCCTGACGGGCAACGTGAAACGCAGCCAATTGCAAGACATCATCAAGGCCGCCAACGAAGCCAAGCCCAAGAAAGTGAACAACCAACTGAACATCAGCAAGTAAACGGAACACGTTTATCGTTTAACGCTTATCGTTTTGAGCGAAAATCGCCCAAAACGCCCATCTGAATTCTGAATTCATAATTCTGAATTGAATTCGTACTTCGTACCTCGTAAATCGTACTTCAAAATATGGCTTTACAAGACAAATACCAACCGGTCATTAACTTGGCCAACAGCAAGGGTGTCACCAGTTTGCAGGTTCGCGAACAGGACAACGTGCTGTACATAGACGGCACCGCCCCCAGCGAAGAAGTGAAACAACAGATTTGGGACACCTACGGAGCCATTGACCCCGACTACCGCGCCGGCGACCTGGTGCTGAACATCGAAGTGGATGCCGCCGCCCAAGCCCAAGTCTATACTGTGAAAAGCGGCGACTCGCTGAGCAAAATCGCCAAGAACTATCCGGGCCTGACGTGGCAGAAAATATTCGAGGCCAACAAAGATCAGATCAAAGACCCGAACCTGATTCGTCCGGGACAGAAATTGAAGATTCCCGCTGCCTAATCATTCAGCAAAATACTGTGCTTTTACAGAGGATTTCAACAAAAAGCGGCTGACTCAACAGCCGCTTTTTTTGTGGCATCATGTTTCATGTTCCAACGGCAAACCTTCATAGGGTTTGGAACCCTATGAAGGTTTTTCCATCGGTAAATCGTAATTTGCGCCTGTTCATCTCATCCATTTCATCCATCACCTATGAAACGTTTTTTATTCCTTGCCGTCCTGTTGTGTACGGTTGTCGCGTTTGTTTCCAAAAAATCGCATGGCCGTCTGTACGAAATGCGCGTCTATTACGCCGAGCCGGGCAAACTCAACGACCTGCTCACGCGGTTTCGCAACCACAGCACCAAACTGCTCGAAAAACACGGCATGACCAACGAAGGCTACTGGCTGCCGATTGACAACAAAGACAACAAATTGATTTATGTGATGTCGTACCCCGACCGGGCCGCCCGCGACAAATCGTGGAAAGACTTTTTCGCCGACCCGGAATGGCAGAAAGTCTCAGCCGAGTCGGAGAAAAACGGCAAATTAGTGGCCAAGGTGGACGAGATTTTCATGCAAGCCACTGATTTTTCGCCCAAGAAAATCGCAAAAAAAGGCGCGGCCGGACGGGTGTTTGAACTGCGCACCTACAAAGCCACGGCTGGCAATCTGGACAACCTGCTGGCCCGGTTCAGAAACCACACGGTGAAACTGTTCGAAAAACACGGCATGACCAACCTTTGGTACTGGACATACGCACCCGGCCA
>JALOMD010000643.1 GCA_025455595.1 Cytophagales bacterium
CGCAAGGTGGCGGGGGCTACGCGCGAACAGGTTATTTTACAGTTTATTACAGAGGCGGTTGTGTTTTCGCTGTTTTCGTTGGTGTTGGCGGCGGGTTTGCTGATTCTATTGAAAATCGCCTTCACGGGCTTGTGGTTCAATAAATTCCTGAACATCGGTTTTTCAGTCAGCGGTCTGGTATTGCTCATTTTCATTGCGTTCAGCGTCGTGATCGGCTTGGTGGCGGGTATGCTTCCTTCACTTTATTTGTCAGCATTCAATCCGATACAGACGCTGAAAAACATGAGCGGATTGCGACTCTACAAACGGCATACACTGCGCAAGGTACTGCTGGTGGTTCAGTTCTGCGTGTCGCTGGTGTTCATTATTTCCACTGTTTTGCTCTATTCGCAATTGAGTTTTCTGTTGGTGCAAGACTACGGTTTTGACAAAAACAACATGGTGAATATCAAGCTGTACAAACCCGAAAACTACCAGCGGTTTGTACAGAGCATCGCGTCGCATAAAAACGTGTTGCACACCTCCGCCAGCGGGTTGATTCCGGGTACCGGACTGATGCAAATGGCCGAGCAAGTGAAACGTGCCGACAGTCCGAATGACAGCCTGCAAATTTCCTGGATGGACACCGATGCCGGGTTCATCCCCACGTGGGGCGTGAAACTGTTGGCGGGTCGCAGCCTGCCCGAACTGCCCGACACCACCGCCGAACGGTATGTGATGGTTACGCAAAAAACCGTCACCGATTTGAAATACGGTTCTGACCGGGCGGCCATTGGACAAAAACTGCTGGTGGGTAAAAATCTGGTGGAGATTATTGGCGTGGTCAGTGATTTTCAATACCAGGGTCTTCATCGGGAGCTAACGCCGGTGATGCTGCGGAACCGGCCCAAGGAATTCGGCTACGTCAATGTGCGCATCCGTGCCAACGAACCGATGGCGACGGTGGCGTATCTGGAAAAACAGTGGAAGAAAGTGAACCCGACCACCAAATTCGAGTACGAATTTCTGGATCAGCAACTGCTCGGTTTTCAGTCCGCGCTGAATGACATTGCGAAAATCCTCGGCTTCCTGTCTTTCCTCGCCGTGCTGATTTCGTGCCTGGGTTTGCTGGGCATGGCCGCCTACACCGCCGAAACCCGCACCAAGGAAATCGGCATCCGCAAAGTGTTGGGAGCCAGCGTACCGCAGATTGCGGTGCTGCTCGCCAGAAGCTTTCTGTATCTGCTGCTGATTGCGATTGTAATCGCCACGCCGATAGCCTATTTCGTGAACAATCTCTGGCTGGAGTTTTTCGCCTACCGCGTCAGCTTGGGGCCGGGTATTCTGGGAATGGGCGTTCTGATCATGGTCGCCATCAGTCTGTTGTCGGTGTTTTCCCAAACCTGGCGAGCCGCCCGCACCAATCCGGTGAAGTCGCTTCGCTCCGAATAATTTTGAATGAGTGAATGATAGAATGAGTGAATAGTGCGTGTGGCGTTTTGGGTAAAAATCTGTTAAAACGGATGATTTAACAGAAAATAGTATCTTTTCAAAACACGAAACCCTGCTCTTAAAACCGTCATTGCAAGCGGAACGAAGTGAAGCGTGGCAATCTGCCGCCGGGAGTTACACGAATGTTTCTGAGCCGTGTTTTCAATACAAACGCGAGCCTCTGAGAAACGTGTTGGCCGAGCCTGTGACAGTGAGATTGCCACGCCATTCCGCTTCGCTACATGGCTCGCAATGACGGATACAAGGCAGCGCGTTTTGAGCAATTTTCAAACAAAACATCATTCAATTAACAATCAGCCATTCACTCATTCTCTCATTCAAAATTCGTTATTGAGAAAATAGTATCTTTTCAAAACCCAAAACTTACCCCGTGATGCTACGCAACTATTTGAAAATCGCTTGGAGAAACTTTCTGAGAAACAAGGTTTACTCCTTCATCAACATTGGCGGACTGGCTATAGGCATGGCCGTTTGTTTGTTGATTTCACTTTATGTTATTGACGAAATCGGCTATGACCATTACCATTCAAAAGCAGATAGAATTTACCGGGTCAATTTTGAAGCCAAGTTTGGCGGAGCGGACAAAGAATATGCTGCTGTACCTGATGCCATGGGGGCAACGCTGAAAAACGATTATCCTTTTATAGAAACATTCGCCCGCTTGCGTGGCAATGATGTGGTTGTAGAAAAAGGCAGTCAGAACTTCAGAGAGCATACGGCACTGTTTGCCGATAATTCCGTCTTCGAGGTTTTTGATTTGCCGTTTATTCATGGAGACCCGAAAACGGCTCTTGTTCAGCCCCACACAGTTGTTTTAGACGAAAATACAGCCATCAAATACTTTGGAAAAACGGATGTGGTCGGACAATCCATGATCATTCATGAGGATGCCTACAAAGTAACAGGCGTGATGGAAAACATCCCTGAAAATTCTCACTTAAGAGGCAGAAACATGCTGCTTTCATTGGAGGCTTGGAAAGACAGCAAAAGTAACAATTGGCTAAGCAGCAACTACATTACCTATTTGGTTTTCAAAGAAGGTACAAAACCTGAGCAATTACAATCTCAATTCGGGAAGGTGATTAACAAATACATGCTTCCGCAGGTCACGGCTGTGTTAGGCGTAAAAAGTATGGCTGAATTTGAGAAAGCAGGCAATCGGGTGGCTTTCAGCCTGACAGCTTTGAAAGACATCCATTTGTATTCAAATAAAACGGATGAGTTGTCGCCCAACGGCAACATCCAATACGTCTATATCTTTTCGGCGGTTGCCTTGTTCATTTTATTGATAGCCTGTATCAATTTCATGAACCTGAGCACGGCACGCTCGGCCAATCGGGCCAAAGAGGTGGGAATTC
>JALOMD010000644.1 GCA_025455595.1 Cytophagales bacterium
GCCGTTTACGTTTCAAGCAATTTTTGTACAAAACACTGAAGCCCGCCCGTCACGAAAAAAACACCATTTGTCTCCAAAACAATTGATTTACAACAGAAATGGAACAATCTTTGATGGCTAACTTTGGCTACAGATTTCGCAAAACAACCACTCCAAAGCCCATTTTTTCGCTGATAGCCAACCGCCAAAAGCTAATCGTCTAAGACTATGAAAACGTTGACACGCCGCTGGAAATCAATCGCTTGGATGGCGGTGGTTTTCGTATTTTTTGCCTCAAACGCTGCACAGGCTCAGGTGGGTGCCATCAAAGGGGCCTCGCGAAGTAATTCCGGCGGCTCGTCGGGGCGTTCGTCGTCCGGTGGAGGCGGCAGATCGGATGGCGGATTCAGCGGTGGCGAGGCGTTTTTCTTTTTCGAGGCGGCGCGGGGCATTGCCGTTTGGCAAAATCACCGGCTCCACCGTCGGCCGGACGTGCCTTCGATTGTTTCGCTGGAAGTCATGCCGCAAGTGGCCTTGCAGCCGCCCGCCAATTACTGGCTGTTGCCGCGTGTGCGGGCCAACTGGGGGCTGATTTCCACGGACTTCCGCTATAACTTCCTGATTGAAAACGACCAACTGGGCGGCGGCTTGCAATCGCTCGGCACCTACGACTGGCAGGCGTTCCAGATGAATGTGGTGACCACCAAGCCGGTGACCGTGCGCGGCGGCATGGGCTTCATGGCCGAGAATTTCGGCGAACGGGCCATGTTTTTCGAGGCGACGCTGGCAACCGACTTGCGTTTTCAAGAGGGCAAAATCGGTGGCGGGGCCGAATACCGCGTCGCCAAAGACGGCACCGCCACACCCCGCCGCGAGTTCAACGCCCGTGTCGAGTACCGTGTGCTGCAATGGCGGCGGCTAAACGGCTACGCCACGCTGGGCGGCCTTTTCCAGCGGTATTACGATGTGGTGGATGTTTGGGGCGTGCAGACGGGCCTGATTTTCCGGTTGCAGTAGTGGCCCCAGCCCTCGAAGGGGAGCGGCCTCCTCCCAATTCTCTCCCAAGAGTGGGCTTTTACTCCCTCCCCTTGCGGAGGGGTGGGGCTTCGTTTTGGGCAAAAAATGCTCGAAACGCCAAATGCCACGCCAAGACGACCGGAAATACAGGGCACAGGCAACCGGCTGTTTGACGGGCTTGGAATTTGCACGGGGTTTTCGCAAGTGGGCGTTTTGGACAAATTTTGCCCAAAACGCTTCTCCAGATTTAGTCGAGCAACCAGTCCCAAATCTGTAACTTTTGACTTTGAGCCGGTGAATGCCTGACAGAAATCAGTTTGTATTATTTTCGGCGCACAATAATGCAAGCAATTGATTGTCAGTTTCTTGTGCCTTTGTTTTGACTAATGACTGACCACTGACGACTTGGTACTTATCACTTCACCCATGCACATCGCCATTGCGGGAAACATCGGGGCGGGCAAGACCACGCTGGCCGACAAGCTTGCCGCCCATTACGGCTGGGAAATGCTGCCCGAACTGCCGGAGGAAAACCCGTATTTGGCCGATTTTTACGAGGACATGCCGCGCTGGGCGTTCCAAGTACAGATTCATTTCTTGGCTACCCGCTTCGAGCAAATCCTCACCATTGGCCGCTCGGACAAGACTTATGTGCAAGACCGCACCATCTACGAGGACGCGTATGTATTTGCCCGCAATTTGCACACGTCCGGCCTGCTCGACATCCACGACTACAACACGTACCTGCGGTTGTTCAACAACATGATGCAATTGGTGCGGCCCCCCGGCTTGCTGATTTACTTGGACGCGGGACTGCCCAAGCTCACTTTGCAGGTGAAAAAACGCGGGAAGGTTTACGAGGCAAACGTGGAACCGGCCTATCTGGCTGCTCTGCAAGTCCACTACCGCGAATGGATTGCCGACTACCGCGAAAGCCCCTTGCTGCACATCACCAACGGCATGGATTTCGTAGCCCGCACCGCCGATCTGGGCAAAATCATCGCCCAAGTGGATGCAAAGCTGGCTGAGTTGAGGCTCGACGACAAATTGGGCTGTTAGCTATTGGCCATTGGCTGTTGGCTCAAAACTCGACTTGCGATGTGCGGGATTCTTCGCCCACGCCCAACCGGACTGAATCTGCAAGATAATGGCTGATTGTATTGGTCAGTTCAGGCCGTATACATGATTCTTTGCGGTCTTTGCGAAAAACTTTACGCCTTTTTTGCACAGGTTACAAAGATGAGTATGACTTAACCAACCCCATTCAGCTAATGGCCAAAAGCTAATAGCTGAAAGCCAAAAGCCCCAACATCATTTCTCAAACGTAATCGGGACGGCCACGCGCGTTTTGTCCCAAAGCAGCACCATGTCGGCACCGGTCTTGGTTTCGTCGAAGCGGATGGTGAACGCTTCGTAAATCTCGCGGGTGGTTGTCGGGGCCACGTCCACCGTCAGCACGTTTTTGGCGGCGTTGTAACTGAAGGCACCCCACTGGCCGAGGTCGCCGTTGCAGATAACCGTCCACTTGGTCGAGTCGGGAACGGTGAACAACGTGTACGTACCGGCCCGCAGCAACTTGCCACCAAACCGTACGTCGCGCGTGAAGGTGACTTCGGTTGCCTCGTTGGCCCCTGTGCGCCACAGTTGGCCGTAGGGCTGCAACACACCGAAAACCTCGCGGCCGCGCCGCAGCGGTTGACCGTACACGGCCCGCATGTACATGTCGCCCGACTTGTATTGGGCAATGGCTACCGCACTGGTGCGCGGGCGTGGCGTCACTACCGAGTCGGTGGTGGTGGTGAGAACGGCGGTTTTCGCTTTCGGCTCGATGGCGGAGATTTGGGCTGCCAATGGTTGGCTGCCACATAGCAACAACGCACAGGCAAGAACACAGAAAAAGGCTTTCATCAACAGAACGCTATTCGATTAGAAGATTAAATACAAAAATTGAAATGTACAGTGGAAAACAGTTTTAGTGAAGGTGTTCTGAGCAAAAAATGCTCAAAACGCCCGGTGAAATTCGGTGATGCGAAAGTCATGGATGTCGGCTTTTCAGCACAGCTACTGTTAGTGGCCGACAAACGCCAAACGTGAACGCACCAACAGCCAGACCGGTTGCAAATCCAGTGCCAAAAATACAACGGGGCAAGATTCGGAAGATTGCGCGGAGACAAGAAATCCGGTTAGCAGAACCCACACTCAACACCTGAAGCGAACACCGGTTTGCAAAAATAGGGAAAAGAAGCGAAGCCTGTCCCGATTTGTCACGGCCAAAGTGTGGAATTGCCGTTTTGAGCAAAATTTGCCTAAAACGGCAATAACCTATCATGCATAAAAAACAAACACCGCTGTATAGAAATGCAGCGGTGCTTAAACAATCAGAGGGGCTTTTTACTGCGGCTTGCTCACCGTCACGTTGGTAATTTCCACGCGGCGTTCGGCGGAGGCCGACGGACTGTACCACGAAGCCCGTGTGTTGGTGCGGTCATCGCTGATGCCTTGGCGGGCGGCTTCCTCGCCGGAGGTTTGCTCGGTCACCACCAACATACCTTTGTCCATGTATTCCTTGAACTGGCCGTTCTTATACGTCCGCAAGTGGTTTTCGATGCTGCTCACCCGGCGGCTCGTGAGGTTTTTGTTATACTCGTTGGAAGCCAACGGACTGGCAAACCCGGTCACGGTGATTTCCACTTTGTTGCCTTCCTTCAATTTGTCCAACAGTTTGTCGGACAAGGCCGTGAGTTCGTCGAAGCCTTTTTTCACTTTCTCGTCGAAAAACGCGCCGACTTCCTGCTTGGCGGCATCGGCATCGCTTGCGCCTTTACTGTACTCCGACTCGAACTTGCCTTTTTGCGCCACGTACGCCTCGTAAGTCTGCCCGTAAGTGAGCGAAGTATTGTCGGTAGTGGTGCGCGGGTTCGGGTGGTCGTTGTTAAAGTACAACGCAATGGGCTGGAAGTTCTCGATGGCCGCAACCGGTGCAGGTTCGGGAGCGGGTTCCGCAGTATTGGCTTGCGCCTCGACAGCGGGCATCTCCGCCGCCACGGGTTCGGGCACCTTCGGCTCGCGATTGAAGTACCACCACAACCCGCCGCCCACAACCGCAAGGGCGGCGGCACCCACCAGCCAACCGGCCCGGCTTTTGCCAGCGGCAACGGCGGTTTCGGTCACGGCCGGAGCAGCCAGCGGCTCGGCCATGGCCGGGGCGGGCGGCACGTAGGCTGCAACGGGAACCACGGCTTTCTCGACCTTGATGGTGTAGCTGGCCACATTAGAGAACAGATTGTTGCTGTCAACGGCTTTGTACTTGAAATAGACATCGCCGGAAACCTCTTTCTTCGGCTCGAATTGCAAGCGGCTGATGGCTGACGGCGACAGTTCCTGCTGTTCGCGAACAGGCGTGCCGTCAAGCGACAACACACCCTTTGAACTGGGCGGCAACGACGTGACAATGTATTTCGCAATGGTGCCGTCGCCGTCAGTGGCTACCAGCGGATCAATGGTAACAACCCCGGCGTCGGATTTGATGGTGCCGAAAGTGATGTCTTTGGCCACGGGCGGCACGTTCATGACCGGTATGGTCACCGTGGCGACGTTGGATTCCAGTCCGTTGTCGTCGGTCACCTTGTACGTGAACGTCGCGTTGCCCGAAGACCTGCCGCTTGGGTCGAATTGCAGTCGGTGGGCCTCCTGCGGAG
>JALOMD010000039.1 GCA_025455595.1 Cytophagales bacterium
TAGAGCTAATCGCTAACATCTAATCGCTAACAGCTAATAGCCAAAAGCTAACAGCCAAATCTCGCTATGTCTCAGCAGTATCCTTCCCTGTCTGTTGCGCTGGCCGCCCGTCCCGACTGCGTAGGCCTGCGCCTTGGCTATGATTATGCCGCGCCGTTGAAAATAGAACTGGCTACAGAAACAGACGGACAATTCGTGTTCGAGCCGATTTCCATCGCAACAGAAAATCTGGACTTGCTGCAATACGAAATATTGGGCCGAAAGGACTGGCAAGTGCTGGAATGCATTGCCATACTCAACACCATTACAGAAGCAATTCTTGCCAATCTGTCCACATTCGTCAGGTTGCGGCGGTTTGTGTATCACCATCCCTTCGGCATTGGTCGCAAGCATATCGCGATTGACAGAATGGACAGTCTGGAAGAATTGGTTTTACACGAAATCAATGTGGAAATCAGAACGCAATTGCCACGCGTACACACTTTTTTGTTCAACAGTTTTCGCAAAACAGCCGTACACAAGCTGTTGGCATCCCTCAACCCGAAAGTACTGCGGCAAGTGGCCTTGCGCCACTGCGGACTCATGGCTTTGCCGAAAGAACTGCTGGCTTTTGAAAACTTGGAACATTTGGGACTGACGGGCAACAAAATAACCGAATTTCCCACCGAACTACTGCAATTCAAAAAACTGAAACACCTGAACCTGAACAACAACAAAATTGCCCGGTTGCCTGCCGAAATCATGCAATTTGAATGGTTGGAAGAAATACTACTGAACCAGAACCCGGTCACCAACACAACGGAAATGAAGGGAAAGTCTGTATTGTGGAAGGCTGTCCGTTGGTGTGCCGACCACCAGACTCCGCTGCCCCAACGCAAGCTGTTCCTTGACTTGATGCAGGAAAACCACGACGGAACAAAAAAAGCCGCTATAGAAGACCTGATGGCGGGCCTTTGTACAGACGTGGAAGTGATTGGGCGCAAAGCCATGAACGAATTGTCGAGACAACTGCCCGACCCTTTCGCCGACGGTTTTGAGCCGACTAAACAGACGATCTCCATTGTTGGCAAAGTAAAAGGGCTGTCGGTGAAGGAAATCGCGACGCAATTGAAAAAACACAACATCACTGTAAACAACAAGCTCGGCGACAAGACGACCATTGTCTGTATCGGCGAGAAAATGGACAGTGATTCGATAGCTGAAATTTCGCGCCGCAGGCTTCCTGTTGCCTTGCCACATCACTTGAAAGACTTACTGTTTCGCCTGGAAACGCCGTACCTGAAAGAATCGGACGACGACATGCAGGAAAACTTGTCGCGGCTGATTCGCAGCCAAGACGAGGCCAACGTGAAGCTGGCGGCACAGATGATGACAAGCGGCGGCATCCCCGACGAGTTGTATTACCAAGTGCTGTGGTTGGGTTTGCAAACGGGTTCGGCCCAGTGGAAACATTTCCGGGCGGTGCTGGAACGCTACGCGCCGCCTGCGCATTATGATTTTCTGAAAAAATACAGAAACAACCCATACGGCGTGTTGGGCGAACTGCTGAAATCCAAGACATTTGACCAAGCTGCCCTGTTGAAAGCAGGCATACGCGCATTCTGGACACCGGAGGAGATACGCAGCAAACGATATCCGACAGAGCCTCTTTACAATTTTTTCCACGCAATCGTCGGTCAGTGCTTCGAATTGGGCGGCGAACACGCCGTCATGGCACTGAAGGCACTGGTCAGCGGCAACACACTGAACATTTTGTTCGGGCAGGGGCCGGTCGGCGTACCGAAGGAAGTGGCGGTTTTGGAAGGCGTTGACACATTGGTCTGTTCGCACGAAACCGTAACATATCCTGCGAACCGCGACAACATAAAAGCAATGCGCGGACTAAAAAACTTGTCTGTGTACGTAGAGCCAAACGTACCTGTTAACATGACCATGCTTAAAAAGTCTTTCGGGAAACTGAAAATCACGTTTCACAATTACATAATGTAAATCATGAACTGATGTTACGCACGGATCCAGAAGGCGTTTTGGACAAAAATTGCCTAAAACGCCTGTAGGCTTCTGTTGTAGAGACAAAGCCCCCTGTCTGTACCGCCGTTTCGGATTTGCAAACACCGGGGTCTGTGGCACACAGGCCCGGTGTTTGCCTGCGCTGTCGGCCTGTGGCTCACAGGCCGTGGCAATACATTTAGATTCTCGTTTTTGACAAAAAACGCCCAAAACGCAACCGTCTATGCCTAAACCTTATCCATCCCTTGCCGCCGCTTTCGCCGCTCATCCCGAATGTATCGGGATGGAGGTGACTGAATACCAAACCTACGGAATTCCATCGTTCGATTTTGAATTGGCCTTCGAAACGGATGAAGACATAGAATTCAGGGAAATCAGTGTGAAGACAAAGGATTCTGATTTGTTGCTACAGGAAATACTGGGCCAAAAGCATTGGCGTGTGATAAGCCTGCGGCCGTGGGAAAACCACGGCGACCTGACGCGCCAACTGACGGCGCGTCTGTCAAATTTTCCGCAGTTGCGTCAATTGACTATCCGGTACAACAACAACCGCTTTGCTTGGCTTGAAAAGAAAGATTTCGCCTTTTCGCTGGAAGGGCTGGATTGTCTGGAAGAAATTGAACTGGAAGGTGTCGCCATTGATTTCCAAAAGCCGTTACCGTCCGTACGGAAGTTTGAATTGAGTTGCACTGGGACTAAAATAGCAGGAGAAATCGCCGAAATACTGTCTTTTTTAAATCCGCATCAATTGGTTTCCTTGCGTTTGAGCGAGAACCAATTGACAGAACTGCCTGCGGATATCGGAAACTTTGTTCTGTTGGAAAGGCTCGACTTGAGTCAAAACGAATTGATTGCATTGCCCGTCCAAGTGATGCAGTTGGAAAAACTCAAACAAGTGTCTCTGTATCGCAATCCGATTTTGAAACAGACGGAATTGACAGAAAAGAACTTGCTCAAAACCATCAAACAGTGTACAGTGCAGCAATTTCCGATGCCGCTCCGTGAACTTGCGCTGAACCTGGTGCAAAATACGCCAGCAGGCACCGAAAACACGTCAGCGGACGACCTTCTGCGTCTGTTGGCCTTGGATGTGGAACTGGCCGAACGCAAAGCCATGCAAGTGTTGTTGAAAAAAGTGCCTGACCCTTTCCAATCAGAATTTGATGTGTCTGTAAGCAACATAGCTCTGATTGGCAAAACGAAAGGACTGGACACAACAGAAGCCCTTTCACAACTGAAAACACAAAACATACAGGCTTCCGAGAAACTCACTGACAAAACCACGCTGGTTTGTATCGGCGACACGTTGAATGCAAGACAGGTAGCGGAGATTGTCAAACGGAAACTCCCTATTGCCCTGCCGCAACACCTGCGCGACTTCCTGCAACGTCTTGAAAAACCCTATCTGAAAGATTCCGACACAGACACCAAACAGAATCTGTCGCGGCTGATTCGCAGTACAGACGAAACCAACATCAAGTTGGCCGCCGAAATCATGCGCACCGGCGGCATCCCCGACGAACTGTTCTATCACGTATTGCTGCTCGGTTTTTGGCGCGGCACCAGTCACCGGGTGCATTTCAGGACGATTCTTGAAAAATATACCACGCCCGAGCAATACGATTTCATCAAAAAGAATCAGAAAATCGGCTTCTACAAAACCGTGGATTTGTTGTTCAAACCGTCTGTGTTCGATACGAACAAAGTGGCCGAAGCCGGTCTGCAAGTGTTTGCCTTGTCTGACCAAGAACGGCATCATGATGCTGGCATAGAATACTACCGACCTTTTCACCATATTGTCAAGCGGTGTTTTGTGGCGGGCGGCGAACCGGCCCGGCTTGCGTGCAAAGCCCAGTTACAAGACAACACGCTGAACATCATGTTTGCCGACGACTCGTATTTCGGCATGTTCAAATTGCCGAAAGAACTGTTGGAATTTGAACAAATTGAGCGGATTGTTTGTGCGCAAAATGTAATCACACAGATGTCGAGCAACCGGAAACTGTTGAAACAGATGAAAGGACTGAAAGAACTGGTATTGTACCACTATGCGGAAGGCCAGTCGTACAACGGCCAACGGCATTTCGCCTATTTCCAGAAAATACTGGCCGCCGCTAAACAAGGGTTGCCGCATCTGACCTTCACGTTGCGAACGTTCTGAAGAATCTGTGTTTTAAACCATTGCGTTTTAAGCAAAAATTGCCCAAAACGTCGCTGTCATCATAAAAAATTGCGTATGTACACCATACCCACTCCGCTGCGGTACGCTTCCTTGCGAGACGCTCTGGCCAACCACCCGGACTGCATAGGCGTTGAAGCAAACGAATACTGGCACTGGGATAAGGAAAATGCATTTCGGTTCTCCTTCATGCTGGTTTTTCCACCCTTTTCGGGCGGGGCTGTACGGAATTTCTCTCATCCTACAGGCAATTTCGGCTATAGCTACAGAGATATTGAGATTGAGCCGGAGAACCCGGAGTCGGCGGTGTACGAAATACTGGCGCGAGACGACTGGCAATATCTGGGAATTAGAATAGGCGACGGCCTGAATTTTCTGAAAAGCGGACTGTTGCCGCATCTGTCTCGCTTTTCACAATTATGGAGGCTGGTTGTTCATCAATACAGCGACGAGGGACTGCCTGTTTTGTTGAAAAACCTGCCGCGTCTGCAGAGTATTGAGCTGATGGGGGCAACCCCTGTGTGGGACAAACCTTTGGCGGAAATAAAATCTGTTGTTCTGTCGTGCAAACAACTGAAGGACATTACAGAAACACTGTCGGTCTGCAACCCGCAAACCCTGCTGCATTTGGAAGCGAAAGAATGCAGCCTGACCCAACTGCCTGCCGACATTGGCCGGCTCCAGCACCTGAAGTCGTTGCGTCTGACGCTAAACAACATCAGGTGGCTGCCCGCCGAAATCATGCAGCTCGAAAAGCTTGAGGAATTAAACCTGTACAAAAATCCCGTGACGGACGGCATCGAATTGACTGACGCACTCGTACTGAAATCCATCCGAAAATGCGCCGAACAACAACTGCCTTCGGCCGCGCGTAAACTGGTGCTGGATTTGATGCAGGAAAACCACGCCGAAACAGAGAAGGTGGCTGTCACGGATTTGGTGTCCGTACTGAGTTCTGATGTGGAACTGGCCGCTCGCAAAGCCATGCAAGCGTTGTTGAAAAAAGTGACGAACCGTTTGGACAACACTTTTGACGCTTCGGCTCATTCTCTGTCATTGACGGGTAAAATCAACGGACTGAACAGCAAAGATACCGTCGCACAGCTACAGAGCCACGGCATAAAAGCCGACACGAAACTGACCGACCAAACCACGCTGGTTTGCGTCGGCGATGCATTGACAAAAAAAACAGGCGGAAGCGGTTCTGGACAGCAAACTTCCGATTGTGTTGCCGCAACACCTGCGCGACTTTCTGACGCAATTGGACAAGCCGTACCTGAAAGGAACAGATCAGGATACGACAGACAGCCTGTTGCGACTGATTCAGAGCCAAGACGAAACCAACATCAAGCTGGCCGCACAAATCATGTCGGCGGGCGGCATACCCGACGGCTTGTTTTATCACGTGCTGCTGCTGTATTTCTGTAGAGGAACCGGCCACCGGGTGCATTTCAGGACAATTTTGGAGAAGTACACCACACCCGAACAATACGATTTCATCAGGAAAAGCCAGCGTTCCGATTTTTGCGGATTTTTGGACGCGCTGTTTCACAGCTCTGATTTTGATAGAACCGCAGCCGCCAAAGCCGGATTTCAACTGTTTGATTTGTCGGATGAGCAGCGGACAAACCCTGTCGGCGTGAGTTTCTATGGGCATTTGCATTGTGTTTTGAAACAGTGCTTTTCAGCGGGCGGCGAACCGGCCCGTGTGGCGTGCCAAACGCAATCGCAAGGCGATACGCTGAATATTCTGTTCGCCGACAATTCGTATTTCGCCAACCTTAAACTGCCCTCAGAAGTGCTGGAGTTCGCACACATCGAACGAATCGTCTGTGCGCAGCAAGTTATTACCGAAATACCGGGGAACCGGCAATTACTGGGCAAAATGAACAATTTGAAAGAATTGGTTCTGTATCATTACCGACCAGTGCGAACCCACGACAGCAAACGGTATTTAGACCGTATGCAAGAAATGCTCGTCGTCAGCAAAAAATCGTTGCCTCATGTAAATTTCACCTTGCGGCAATTCTGAGATAGATTTTGTGTGCCTATATCCGTTTTAGGCAAAAAACGACCAAAACGCAGCCCCCTCCCGGCCTCCCCCAAGGGGCAGGAGGAAGTGTGTACCGCTCCTCTGAATTGAGTAGCAGTACACACAGGCGTTTTAGGCAAAAAACAGCCAAAACGCATTTTTTACAGTCATTTTGTCTTTGCAACTTACACGACTGCATACAGATGGACATCCCGAAAATATACGAACTAAACCAAGAAGCCTACCAAAACCCGTTGGATGTGCGATGGCTGCAAATGCCCACGGCGGGAAACTATCTGAAACACCTCGCCCGCTTTCCGAACATCGAATGGCTCGACTGTGTGGCCGACTCGCAAACCACGGAATGGCCGCTGCTGGCCCAGTTGCCACACTTGCACACACTGAATATCCGGTTCTTCGCGGTGACGGTTCCCGAAGTGTTCTTCGAGATGCGCGGTTTGAAAACCCTGTCTGTTTCCGGCTCTTTCTATTTTCTTATTGACAAAATCCATCAATTACAAGATTTACAGCATTTTTCTATCACCAACACTTCTCCTGTTGCAGACGGAGCCATTCAATGGTTGGAAAAAGCAAAGCAGTCCGGGGAAGAGTACGAGTACCCCGTATTCCCCCAGTCGGTTTTCCAAATCAGGAACTTGGAATCGCTCCGCATAAACATGCCTTACTTGCAATTTCTGCCAAATGATGCCTTTCTGAATTTTGACAAAATCAGGGAAATTTCACTGACTTACAACAAAATAAACCCGAACGTTATAGAAAATATTTTTTCCCGAAAAACGCTTGAAACGCTGTCGCTTGACCTGCAACACCACACTCAGAAAGCTGTTCCGCTGACAGAGTTGCCCGCGTCTGTCGGGCAACTTGAACACTTGAACGATTTGGATTTGGCAAGACACGGCCTGCGTTCTTTGCCGGAGACCTTCAACCGGCTGGTCAATCTCGAACGGCTCAATTTGAGCGGCAACCGGTTCAAAACGTTCCCTTTTGAAGTTTCCAATTTCAAAAAGCTGCGGAAGCTTGACCTGAGCTACAACAAAATAGACGCTTTGCCCGAAGGACTGATTTATCTTGAAAACATAGAAACGCTTAATTTGAGAGGCAATCCGATTGCCAAACATCCGGTTTACAGAAAAGGCGAGCCGGCGGTGGCGTTTCTCAAGAAAATACAAGGGTTGTCGCCGGCCGCCAAAAAAGCGGCTTGGGCGGTGTTTGCAGACGAAAAAGACACGGTGAAAGAAACGGTTCTTGATTTGCTTCTGCACGCCCTCACGGTGGATTTGCAATTATTCCAGCGGGCCGTTCACAATCTGTTGAACCAACGATTGAAAAATCCGTTTGAACAAACAGATGCAATAGAACAGCCCGTGCTTTGGCTCGTGGGAAGGAAGTTTTTCGGCCTGACGAAAGCCGAACTGATGGAAAGGCTCATTTCACAGGAAATTACTGTCAAAAATGATTTTTCGACAGAAGTAACGCACATTGTATTGGGCGAGGTCGTTGCCAAAAGCAGCGTTTCCAAAATTACCGGTGCTTTGATTCCGCTCGCCACCGCCGACCACCTGAAGTTGTTTTTGGAACGATTGGAAAATCCGTACCTGAAACAAGCCGACGAGCCGCTGGCCGACAATCTGTTGCGGCTTCTGAACTCGGCGGAGGAAAGCAATGTGAAACTGGCCCTGCAAATGCTGGAAACCGGCGGAATCCCGGACGATCTTCTATATCGTGTGTTCTGTCTGTGTTTTTACAAGATTTGGGGCGAGTATAATTTGGCTCCCGACCTGCGCCGCACGTTTGAAAAAACAGGCCCGCCGCACATGGTGCGTCTGACCAAGCAGCTTTGGCAAAAAGAAAGCGAAAAACTGTCCGCAGCGTTGTTGCAACAGGATTCGCTGGACAAAAAGCGTCTGTTCGATGCTGCTTTCTATTTCTTTGAGCCTGCGATTGGAATCAGGCTCAGTCAGCACGACCGACAGCCGCCAACGGAAGAAGAAACGCGGCTGTCTTGGTGGATGCGTTTTTTCAAAAGCTTGGTCATTGAAATATCAAAAACCGACAGTGAACTGACAGATTATGTTTTTGAACTTTGCAAACAGAGAAAGGTTTTTGAAGCCATGCTTGAACAGCGTCAGGTTTTGTTTACGTGGCTGGAGGCGAAAGGGAAAATTCAAGAACACGTTGCTGAACTGTTGATTGAAAACAGGACGTTGGATGTTCGCCAGCTTTGGTTTAATCCGCTGTGGTTGCCGCTGTCTATGCCGATAGAAATTATTCTGATGGACACTTATACTTTCAGGTACACGTACAAGCGAACGATACAGCATTACGGATCCATACAGCATTTGAAGAAAATACGGCTGGAGGAAGCGAAGTTCGGCCACGACAGTATAGACGAGGCACTGGGGCTTTGGCAGAAATACGCGCCGCACATAGAGATTTTTCCAGTGGATTCTCCTAAATTAAAATTGCCGTTTTAAGCAATTTTTGCCCAAAACGAATAGCAGCAGAACACAAGTAGATTGACTCTGCGCCTTTGCGTGAAAAAAGTCTCTCGCAAAGGCGCAAAGGGTTTCGCAAAGGACGCAGAGAGGAAAATATCCGACAACGACTATTCATTTGACACTTATTCTATGCAAAACATTATAGACGAAGTGGCCCGCGTAGGTGTGGAGTTCATTCTGAACGAGCCGTATTACGCGCATTTCCTGTCAAGCCTCAACAAGCAGATCGACCACTCGTTCGGCACTATGGCCGTGGGCGTAAACGGCGACACGTATGTGCTGTACGTAAATCCGAAGTTTTGGACAGAAGTGCTGGTTTCCAAAGAGTTGCGCCTCGGTTTGGTGAAGCACGAAGTGTTGCATCTGGTGTTCAAGCACGTGACGCGGCTGGAAAAACACCACATTCCCTTCATGTACAACGTGGCCGCCGATTTGGTTGTCAATCAGTACATCACGCGCAGCCATTTGCCGCAGACGGGTATGTTTCTGGACACGTTTCCCGAACTGGAACTGGAGCCGTTTGAAACCACTGATTACTATTATGAAAAACTGAAAAAAGTGTGGGATAGCAAAGGCTGTTGCAACAACAAATGCGAGTGGCCGCCCAAAGACGGCAGCGGTTCCGGCGCAGGCACAGGCGGGCAAACCGGAAACAGCGAATCCACTGATGATTTGGGCAGAAATCAAGAAAAACCCACCGAAAATGCCTACAATCTGCTGGTACACCTGAACGACAACTGGACAGAAGAAATGCTGCGGCACAAAGGCTGGGAAATTCTGTCGCGACTGAATCCGGTGGACAAAAGTATTTACGACATGCAATTGGACAATCTGATCCGCATCTCTGTGGAACGTGCCGGACAGAAAGGAATAGGCAAATTGCCCGCGCATTTGCAGCGGTATTTGGAGCAATTCGTATTACGCAAGATTCCGCAACTGAACTGGCGCAAAGCGATGCGTATTTTTTCGGAGAGCAGCCGCAAGACGTACATCAAAAACACGCTGAAAAAGCCATCGAAACGATACGGGACTGTGCCGGGCATCAAGGTGAAACGCAAGCAGAAAGTACTGCTGGCGATAGACACATCGGGCAGCATCAGGAATGAGGAATTGACTGTCTTTTTCAGTGAAATCTATCACATCTGGCGCACCGGAGCTGAAGTGCGCATTGTGGAATGCGATGCGGACATTGGCAATATTTACGAATACAGAGGCGTGACACCCAAAGCCGTGACGGGCGGCGGCGGCACCAGCTTCGATCCGCCGCTGGTCTATGCAAATACAGAGTATTTGCCCGACATGATGATTTATTTCACCGACGGCTACGGAGCCGTGCCACAGATGCAACTGCGTTTTCCGCTGCTGTGGGTGATTACTAAACAGGGAATTGACCAAAGCGACGAGATTTTCCAGAAACTGCCGGGCCGACGGGTGAAATTGCGGGAATAGCCCGGCCTCCCCCCAACCCCCTCCGAAGGAGGGGGCTTAAAAACTCTCCCTTCGGGGGTTGGAGGGATTTTAACATAATTTAACTACAGCATTGCAATTGAAGCAACACATAGGCGTTATCAGTTCATTGGCTTTTTGTTCCCACCTTTAACTTTTATTTGCCATGTTGTCTTCCATTCTTCTTTGGTTCCGGCCTCTGAACAGGCGGAATGTCTTTGTTTTTGTATTGCTTGCGGCGGGACTGAGTTTAGCGGCTCGGTCTTTGGTCTCTACAGACCAAACCCATCATTTTCCACCTCAAAACAACAACCCTATGAACCCAGAAACGACAATGCAATGGAAAGTAAGCTTGGACAATACGTATTTTACCAAAGACCGGAAAGAACTGTATTTGTACGTGGATTTGAAGGCCAAGAAAGCCGAGAAAAAAGCCGAACGCACGCCGTTGAATCTCTCATTGGTGCTGGACAGGAGCGGCTCTATGGGTGGCGACAAGATTAAATACGCCCGAAGAAAACGCAACAGAAAAACTATGTGAACCGTGTATTGCTGCTTTCGGACGGCTTGGCAAACCAAGGCATCACTGACGAAAAAGTGTTGCAACAATTGGCACGCCAGAAAAATACGGAGGACAACATGACACTGTCCGCCTTTGGCGTAGGGGCTGATTTCAATGAATCGCTGATGACCAATCTGGCCGAATTTGGCAGCGGCAACTATTATTTCATTGATTCGCCTGACAAGATTCCGTCTATTTTCGCCAAGGAATTGCAGGGATTGTTATCAGTGGTGGTGCAAAACACGCTGCTGAAAATCAAGTTTCCGAGCCGGCATTTGTCTGTGAACAAAACGTTCGGCTATCCGGGAGAAGTGAAAGGCGACGAATTGGTTTTTGACTTGAAAGATGTGTTTTCGGAAGAGCAAAAAGCCATTCTGATTAAGTTTTCTGTAAAAGAACCTATCGTGGAAGAAGCTGTTTTTGAATCCACGCTTACGTATGATGACGCGGCCACGTTCCAGCGGGTGAGCAACACGGAAAAGTCAAAGTTGACAGTCACTTCAGACGAATCTCTGTTTGCCCGTTCGTTTGACAAAGATGTGTTGCAAAACATTGTTCTATTTGAAAACAACGAACGACTTGAAAATGCCATGGCCGACGTAGATCACGGCCACTATGACAAGGCAAAACAGACGATTTTGATTATCAAATCGGAAATGGAGGTGCGAATGAAAGAGCTTCCGGCCAATGCCGAACTGAAACGCCAGTACGAGACGGTGACGGAATACGAAAAACAAGTGGAAAAGGCCAAAACCATGTCTGCTGAAGATCTGAAGATGAGTCAGAAAATGAGCAAAAGCTCCAATTACATGATTCGCAAGCGGAAGTAGTTGTTACAGCTTGGTTATCCTGATTTTGGCTGAAAAAATAGCGTTTTGGGCGTTTTTTGCCCAAAACGCTAATAGAAACCATATAGTATCAAAATATGGCAACGTTACGTGATTCGTGTCAAAAGAACCTCACCCC
>JALOMD010000645.1 GCA_025455595.1 Cytophagales bacterium
GGCAAAACTCACCGGCTTCAGTTGCGACGGCTTCAGGCCGATGCGGGCAATGACGGCATCGGCAAACTCGCGGGTGCCTACTTTCTCTTTGCTCACACCGTCTTTGTAGATGTCATACGTGTGAATGCCGTCTTCGATGGTGCGTAGCCAAGCGTTTTGCACTTTCTCGGCCACGTCGCCCTGCCCGATGTGTACCAGCATTTGCACCGCACCGAGCAGCAGCCCCGACGGATTGGCCAGGTTCTGGCCCGCCCGGCGCGGAGCCGAGCCGTGGATGGCCTCGAACATGGCAACCTCTTCGCCGATGTTGGCCGAGCCGGCCAGGCCCACCCTGCGCCGCCACATCCGAAAGGATGTCGCCGTAGAGGTTGGGCATCACGATTACGTCGAAGTTTTCGGGCGTGTCGGCCAGTTTCGCGGCCCCAATGTCCACAATCCAGTGCTCTTTTTCCAATTCGGGATATTCGGCTCCGATTTCGTCGAAAATCTTGTGGAACAGCCCGTCGGTCTGCTTCATGATATTGTCCTTGGTGAAACAAGTCACTTTCTTGCGGCCGTAGGCGCGGGCATACTCAAACGCGTAGCGGACGATTTTCTCGCAGCCGGGCCGCGTGATGAGTTTCAGGCACTGCACCACTTCGGGGGTTTGCTGGTGCTCGATGCCCGCGTACAGGTCTTCTTCGTTCTCGCGTACAATCACCACGTCCATCACCGGGTGCTTGGTGTCCACGTAGGGGTGGTACGACACGCACGGGCGGATGTTGGCATACAGGCCCAGCATTTTGCGGGTAGTCACGTTCAGGCTCTTGAAGCCGCCGCCCTGCGGGGTGGTGATGGGGGCTTTCAGAAACACCTTGGTGCGGCGCAGGCTTTCCCACGCACCCGGCTCAATGCCCGCCGAGTTGCCGCGCAGATACACTTGCTCGCCGATTTCAATGACTTCGGGTGCAATGCTGGCCCCGGCCGCTTGGATGATGCGCAGGGTGGCCTCCATGATTTCGGGCCCGATGCCGTCGCCGTGGGCTACTGTGATGGGAACGGGTGTCGCTGACCCGGTGGCAGCCTGCGGAGCGGCCGTGGGAGATGCAAAGGTTGTTGACATGGCAGAAAGGGTTAAAAAAGATGTAAAAGTGGAAGGTTCAGCAGCCGTAAATTGACGGCTTGCGATGTCGAAACAGAACTTGCAAAAGGGGCGTATTGTTTCGCCCCTCGCCTAAAAAAAGCCTCTCGAATCCGTTTTGGGGCAAAATTTGGCCGAAAATAAAAACGATGCGGAGCAAGGACACAGGACTTTGGCGTTTTGAGCAAAAATCGCCCAAAACGCCTGCTGCCGACTTGCCACTAACGACTTATGACTCACCACTCACGACTTGCCACTTCTGTTCACCACCGTAGCCGAGGCTTGGGCAGTCGGGTACATCACAATGTCGGCCAGTACCACGTGGGGCGGACGCGACAGCACAAAGGCAATCGTGTCGGCGATGTCGTCGGCGGTGAGGGGAGTCATGCCGCGATAGACATTGGCGGCGCGTTCGGTGTCGCCTTTGAAGCGAACTACCGAAAACTCCGTCTCCACCATGCCCGGATGAATGGCCGTCACCTTGATGCCGTACGGGTTCAGGTCGAGCCTCATGCCGTCGGTAATGGACTGCACGGCGGCTTTGGAGGCGCAATAGACGCTGCCGTTCGGATAGGTTTCCTTGCCTGCAATGGAGCCCATGTTCACGATGTGGCCGCTGCGCCGGGCCACCATGCCCGGAATCACCGCCCGCGATACGTAGAGCAGTCCTTTCACGTTGATGTCAATCATCGCGTCCCAGTCGGACGGGTCGGCGGACTGCACGGGATCCATGCCGTGGGCATTTCCGGCGTTATTCACCAGAAAATCAACGGCTTGCCACTCGGCGGGCAGCGCGGCCACAGCGGCTTCAATGGCGGCCCGGTCGCGCACGTCGAATAGCAGCGGGTACGTTTCCGTCTGTCCGGCGAGTTCTTGTTGCAAGGCTTTCAGGCGGTCGGCGCGACGGCCGCAGAGAATGAGCCGAACGCCGTCTTGCGCCAAGCGGAGGGCCGTGGCCCGGCCAATGCCAGAAGTGACTCCGGTGATGAATGCGATTTGGGACATTGTGAGTGGTAAGTCGTTAGTCGTTAGTGATAAGTGGTGTTTAGTGAGTTGCAGTGCGTAAAGAAAAACCACACCGCACTGGTTTCCAAAAAAACCGTGCGGTGTGGTTGGTTCGTCTGCGTTTTGGGCAGTTTTGTCAGAATCAGAATCCTCACTCCCGGTTGCCCGACAGACGCAGGTTGTAACCAAGTTGTACGCCGTAAGACGCGAAATTGTAGTGGTCGGCAATAGGAGAAGCCCCGCCGGGCGACATGTTACCGGCACCGAATTTTCCGTACACTCCGGCGAAGAATCCGCTGGGGAACTGGTAGCCGGTGCGGACGGTGATTTTCGGTACAAAGGCGTTCAGGTGGGTTCGGTCGTCGGTTGCCTCGCTGCCGTCAAAGACAATGCGTTCTTGCACGCCGGGATTACCCGGTAGTCCGGGCGCAACAGCCAGATACTCGGCCCGGCCCCCCAGCCCCATGCCGAAGTTCATGCCCGCGCCGATGTAAAAACCCTTCGTCGGCGAGGCGTGGTAAGCCAGCAACACCGGCACGCTCAGGAAGTTCATACGGTAAGTCTGCGAAACCGTTATCCCGGCCAACGCCGGGTCGCCGGGCGTAAGAACCACCGGATCAATGCCATCGGCCTGCGAAACGGCGTAGTCGTACAACAAGCCGGTGTGGATTCTGAACCTTTTGGAAAGCAGCACTTGCAGGCCAAGCTCCACTCCGAAGGCTTCTCGGATCCGCGAGTCGGGGGTGCGGCTAAGTTTCTGGTCATTCATATAGGTGGACGTGAATCCGCCGTGGATTTGCGGCGAAAAATAAACTTGGGCATGGGTGGCAAGCGTGCCTGCGCAAAGGCACGCAATGAATAACATTCTTTTCATGGCTGACATGTTTGCAAATGGATTTGAGTGAAGTGGTAGATTTTGGTTCGGCAGCGGTGCATGCGCCGCC
>JALOMD010000040.1 GCA_025455595.1 Cytophagales bacterium
TGCCTCGCACTGGTGCGCCGTCCACGAGTCGTATCTGGATGACCAGCCGGAAGCCATGCAAGCGGCCATTGCCCGCACCGACCACATCCACTGCCGCGTGGGGCCTCCGGAAGGCCCGCAGGTGTCAGACCCGCGTGCCCCGGAGTGGAAAACAGCCTTGGAGAAACACATGGCTTGGTGGGACAAGATAGTGGCTCTGCACCGCCAAAAAGGCACGACACTGACCATCACCGCCGAGTTCGGCCCGCCCGCCTACTTGCCCACGCTGCCGTTCACCAACCAGCCCGTCACCAGCCAGTGGGACGTGAACGTGTTCATGATGCAGACGTTGAAGCAGCGGTATAGCAAGTGAGGGATTGATTGTTGAATTGTCTTATTGTTGATTGGGCGTTTTGGGCATTTTTTGCTCAAAACGCCTTTGTTTTCAATGCAAATTCACCTACTCTCTCGATGCGTGCGATCCAATGCCGTGACAACATAACGGCAGCCTGTACATGGCCCGCTTTGGAGGCGGTACTTGTGGCGTTTGCGCTGCTTGCGTCCGTTTCGCGTGGCCGAAACGGTGGCGATTAATTCCGTTTTTTCCTTTTTTTGCCCAAAACGGTAAACGGCGAAGTACCGCACGTTCGCATCGCCCGATTTCCAACGCAACACCGTTTTTTTTCCTCTGTATCTTACCCGTATCCTGACCGGCGGCTTCGGTGCATTCCCAGCCAGGTCTTCCGACACAGGCACCAAGGCAGGAGAACGGTAATACACGTCTCGCAACGTATCCGTTACGCCCAGCGGATTGGCGACCAACGACCGAGAACTGAAAAAGACGCTACCTTGCACTTGCGGATACGTGCGGTTTAGGCGTATCTGTTCACCGGTTTGGCCGGGCAAAAACCACGTGCTGTCGCGGTCACGGGCTATTTTGTACGGCCCTTGGCCCACGTACAAGTGGCGGCCGTAGCTGTTGCGCGTCCACCAGTCGAGTAACTTGGCGTAGTTCACCTTCGGGTGGCGGGTGCTGAAGTAAATCTGCGGCACCACGTAGTCAACCCAGCCTTCGCGGAGCCACAGCCGTACGTCGGCGTAGAGGTTGTCGTAGGTGGTCTGTCCGGCCTGCGTATCAGATCCCGTAGAGTCCGCCGAGCGGTTGCGCCACACGCCGAACGGACTGATGCCAAACTTGACCCACGGCTTCACGGCCCGCAGGCTGTCGTGCAGCGTTTGGATGAGCAGGCTCACATTGTGCCGCCGCCAGTCGTCTTTGTTTCCAAATCCGTTCGGGTGTTGGGCAAACGTGATGTCGTCGCGCAGGGTGTCGTTGGCAAGGGTGTACGGATAGAAATAGTCGTCGAAGTGGACGGCATCAATGTCGTAGTTGCGGGCCACGTCCAGAATCACCTGCGTCACGTAGTTGCGCACGGCGGGCAGGCCGGGGTTGAACAGCCGCTGGTTGCCGTACTTGAGAAACCACGCGGGTTGTGTCTTGGTGATGTGACCGGCGGCCACCGTCTGGGTGGTGTCGAACACGGCGCGGTACGGATTGAACCACGCGTGGAACTCCAAGTTCCGTTTGCGGCATTCGCGGATCATGAAAGCCAGCGGGTCGTAGAACGGGCGGGGCGGCTTGCCTTGCGTGCCGGTGAGCCAGTAAGACCACGGCTCGCGGCTTTTGGCGTAAAAGGCATCGGCGGCGGGCCGCACTTGCACCACCACGGCGTTGAAACCGTTGCCCCGGTGGAAATCGAGCAGTTTCCTGAACTCGGCCTTCTGTTGCTTCCGTGTCAAACCGCGCTGACTCGGAAAATCAATGTTGGCTACCGTGGCAATCCATACGGCCCGAAACTCGCGTTTGGGCAAGTTTTGCGCAAAAATCGGGCAAGCGATTAATAGACAGAGAGCGGATAGGATGCTTGTTGCCAGTTGTTTGCTGATTGTCAATTGGGGCGGCTTTGTTGGTGATCGTTAATTGGCGTTTTAGGCGTTTTTTGCCCAAAACGCTTTTTCTTGTTTACAAAGGAATTGGGGCGGAAAACACGAAAACATTGCACAACTGTTCTAACGGGTTGAAAAGAAATGGCGAATCCGATTATAGCAGACTTTTAAGTTATATGAATCGAAGTAACTCTTGAAAAGAAGGCACATATTTTAATCTCTCTACAATTTTGTCTGGCAAATCAGACAGAAAACTATACTTTTTTCTGTTCGACTTTGTCTTTTCTTCTTTTGTCGCATCTGCAAAGCCTTCCTCTTCAAATATTTTCGACAAAGTTGCGTCCATGGAAGGCACCATGAAAAAAATCTTGAATTGGCTTTCATCGGCCACCCTTTTGAGCATAGCTGTCACAAAAGCATATTTTTCATGAATGGCTTCTTGGTTTTCTGTATCCGCATCCAATACCAAAATCACCTGTTCGTTTCTCAATAACAAGGCATTTGCCATTGCAATGGCCGACGAATATCCACTGGATGCCACGGTCTTCACGTCAGGTCTGTTCGCGACCAGTTTTTCTACAACAGCCGCATCAATTGAGCCTTCGGTTATGATATACTTTTTCATATGGATTGCGAAATGACGTTAAAATTAGAAATCCCATGTTCAATACAGTATTTGTACTTAATCCAAAGGCAATGACTCATGTTTTTGTTTTTCAAACCGTACTCAATTTCATCTTTTTCCCAAAGCAAGATGGTTTGCGGTGACACAAAATTGCTCAGCGTCAGTGCTGGCTCTGTAAAGCCGCTCAGGCTGAAGATGCTGGCCACAGTTGCAGCCGGCCTTCTCATCAATTGATTCCTAAGTTTGGCAATAGGTTCAAAGTTCACCGCATCCTGCTGATACTCTTTGCACTCCACCAAACACGCCAGCCCTTTGTGATATACAACGCCGTCTATTTGCTCAATCACTTGCTTGCTGAATTTCACTTGGTAAGGATAAGTAACTTCGGAACCGCTCAACTCAAAAGCTCTTATCACAAGATACTCCAAAGCCTTGCCGCTTTCCCATCCGTCTGTTGCATCATTGATGTTTATCTCTTCCCACAACACCAGCAATGCCGCATAGTCATACGCTTTTACTCTTTGCCGGTACATATCATCAGTAGCCATAAAAACAAAAATACAAATTATTTAGTGCGGATTCTGTTCATCTCGGAAGTTGTTTCGACTTCCTTTTCACGTTGACGTTTTAAGCGTTTTTTGCTCAAAACGCCGCTCGGCCATTCAACCATTGAGCCATTCAACAACATAATTCACCCCCCATTCGGCATGTACTTACTGCCAAGGCCCTTTTCGATTTTCTCCAGATTGCGGATAGCCGACGAACTGATGTGCTCAAACTGCTTGTCGCAGCGGATGAAGACCACTTTCAGGCCCGGCTTCATTTCCTCCATGAAACGCAGTTGGTTCACCTCGTAATCAAGGTCGGCACCGTTGCGCAGGCCGCGTATGAGTGTGATGTCGCACTCTTTTTCTTTCTGGCTGAGATAATCGGTGAGCAGCCCCGTGAATTTTTCGGTTTGGTGGTACTTGAGTTTCCTTTGCCGCGTAATGTCAGTCAAGGCTTCTTCTTTTTCCGGGTTCACGCCTTGCGCCAACACCACCTTGTCGAAAATCTGCTCGGCTTTTTGCAGGATGTTCAGGTGGCCGTTGTGCAGCGGGTTGAACGAACCGGCGTACACCCCCACGCGAGGGCGGTGGTGCATCAGGTACGACATCAGGCAGTGCAGGTTGGCAGCGTTCTGCGGATAAGCGGCCCGCCAGCCGTCGAGCAGGGCGAGGCGACCCATCTTGTACAGGCTGTAGTCCACGTACTGGAACTCCTTGAAAACCGCCCGCTCCCACTCCAACAGCCCGGCAAAGTCAGACTCCGACACCACGGCCATGTCCAGTTCCACAAACCGCCGCGACAACTCGGTGCGGGGCCGGTGGGTCTTGGTGTCCAGAATCATCTCGGTCACTTCGGCTACCACGGCGTGCTGGGTAGTCTCGCGCAGCACCTCCGCCGACTGCTCTTCGTTGTCTTGCGCCGTGGGGTCATAAACCACGTCGTGGAAAAAAGCCGTCAGCAGCATTTTGTCAAGGTCGTCGCCCCGAAAGTCTCCTTGTTCGATGCGGTTCACCAAAAACGACAGGTGTTGCTCGGTGTGATAGAAACGGTGAGGTTCGGTCCAAGAGTAGTGCAGCCGCTCGACTCCCGCCGCCGAAATGCCGTAGCGAGTGAACAAATCCTGGAAACGTCCGTAATCAAAGGTGTGAGTACGCATTTCGGTTTTGAATGATAGAATGAGTGAATGGGCGTTTTGGGCAAAAATTGCCCAAAACGCCTGCGTGCATAAGTGCTTGACAGAAATCAGTTTATGTTACTCTTGGTACAAAAATCCATTGTAATTAGGACTTTCGCTGGTAGCTCCGAATGCCATTCGGAGAGCCACGCTTGCGTGGCCTGACTGCGGCCAATCACCCTTCGGGTGAATCCCGACCTGTCGGGACTACAACAATACCCCGTTTCTCAGGCCAAGCGAAAGTCATGGTAATATCTGATTTTCAATTGTTTGCAATATGATTTCGACTGACGACTAACCACTGACGACTTTGTACTTAGCAATATGCAGCGTTTTGGGCAAAAATTACCCAAAACGCTGTTGTGAGAAAAATGCAGACAACTGCTCGAAGTCACAAAACAGCGGATGCGACAACCGGGCAAAGCTACGCAAAGGCACGTGTTTTTTGGTGAACGCAGATAGGAATGATGCGTTTTGAGCATTTTTCGCCCAAAACGCCTTTTCTGACCTCTGAGTTCTGAACTCTGACTTTAAAATTCGTACTTCGTAAATCTTACTTCGTACTTCAAGATGACTTCTTCAACCAACAACCGCATTTCTCTGATCACCACCGCAGCTGTGTCGGCGGTGGCTTTGGGCGTTTACTTGGCCTTTGGCCGCAAGAAGCACGCCGACCTGCCCGTGGCCCCGCACGTGGACTTGGACCGCTACCTCGGCGAGTGGTACGAGATAGCCCGGATGCCCGTGCGTTACGAAAAAGGCTGCTACAGCACCAAAGCCATCTACGCCAAACGCCCCGACGGCCGCATTGACGTGCTGAACGTGTGTAACAAAGACTCGGCGACGGGCGAACTTGAATCGGTGAAGGGAACGGCCCGCGTAGCCGACAAGATGACCAACGCCAAGCTGAAGGTGACGTTTTTCTGGCCGTTTAGCGGCGACTACTGGATTTTGGAAGTGGGCGACAACTACGAATACGCCTTGGTGGGCACGCCCGACCGCAAGAGCCTGTGGATTTTGAGCCGCACGCCTGCGCTGGACAAAGGCCGCGTGAACAAACTGCTACGCCGCGCCGGCGAGTTGGGCTTCGACGTGTCGCGACTCATTTACACCAAGCACGCCAAGCCGCAGGCCAAGCAGGTGGTGTCGGCGTGATGTTGTCAGAAACATAAGTTCGGCGAAGCCAATCAGGATTTTCAGGATCAACAGGAAAAACAGGATTTGCTTTTCATGATTTGGATTTTCGCTTGGCATCAATTATAGCGGCATTTCCTTGCGCCTATCGCGTCCTTGCGGTTTATTCTCGAACGCAAGGACGCGAAGAAAACCCGTAATTTCATTTGTCAACTCTGTACCCAAGCGAAAGTCCTGAGTATGATTCCCGTGATGAATTTTCAAGTGAACATTCGGCAAATGCGCAATCATGTTCGTCACATTCATCGCATTAAAACCGCAGTTCTGACAACAAGCGTTTTGGGCATTTTTCGGGAAAAACGGACGCATAAAAGTTGGCTTGATTTTTGAGAACAACAGGCTTGCAAAACTCCTACTGTAGCCATTCTCAATTCGTAATCATTACATACTGATATTTTATGCGAAAAGTCTTTTTCTGCCTCCTGTTTATTACGGGTACAGCACTTGTGGCAACGGCCCAGGACACCGAAAGCATCCTCAAACGCAACATTGTCAAGGTCACCCCACAGCATTTCATTCGTAACACGCTGTATGCCAGCTACGAACGGTTTAGCCCGTCGATGAAAAGCAGCGTGCAATATTCGCTGGGCCTGCTCTACCGCCGCGACCGGTCTTCGTGGAGCAGTTTCAACGACTACGAAACCCAAGGCGGCGTGTTGGCCGAGGTGCAGGGGCGTTATTATGTGCCTGCTTTCCGTCAACTCGTCTCGACCCGCAACAACCGGACTTTCGCACAAGGCATCTACCTGAGCGGCTTCCTGCGCGGCGAGTATGCCCAGATTGAAGGCGCGTACACGGTGTGGAACAGCACGGGCAACTTCCAAGAACAGCGTCCCATCAACGACCGGGTGCTGGCCATCAATCCGGGCTTCACCATCGGCTACCAACGCACGTTGTGGCAGTTCATCTATTTCGACATGTATTTGGGCGGCGGCCTGCGCATCGCCAGCATCTCGCGCGAACGGGCCATGCAGCCCGGTTATTCTTACTACAGTCCGTTCTACGGTGGCGGCGACATCCTCGACCTCGCCTATCGGGGCATTCTGCCCAAGGCGGGCATTAGCATCGGGATAGGACTGTGATTCTGAAGTACGAATTCAATTTTGAATGAGTGAATGACAGAATGAATGAATAGCGTTTTGGGCGAAAATTGCTCAAGATGCTATTCATTCTGTCATTCACTCATTCAAAATTGAAGCTTAATTCCCACGCCTTGGAGGCTGCCGGTAAGGGTCACGTTTTGGAGCAGGGGTTTGAGGAGTTGCTCGTGGTGATTGACGATGAAGAACATCACCAAGTCGAAGGCGAACAGGAAGCCGCCTTGCAGCATCACCGACTGCCCGAAGCCCCGCAACCGGTCGGCGTTGCGGGCGGCGGTTTTGGCCCGCTCGGTCAGGTACAAGCCGCCCAGCACGTAGCCCACGTCCAAGCCTGCGTTGAAGAGGAACGTTTTTTCGAGGCTGTACTGGGCTTTCAGGGTTTCGTACAAATCAAGGGCCGCTGGGTCGGCGGTGAGGGCACTGTGCAGCCCGAATCCCGCCAAACCGGCGTTGATCAGGTTCCAGCCCACGTTCATTTGGTGAAACGCCTTGGTGCTGCCCTCGGTGCGGCCAATGAGGATGCCGCTGACCAGAAAGTTGCCCACGGCCCAGCCGCCCAGCACGGTCATGCCCACGCGACTGGTGCGGATGCGTTGTTTGTTAAACGCCTCCAACTGCGCCTTTTCCACCTGAGCCACAGCCAAGCCACTGAACCCAAGCCAAATCAGGATTGCCAAACGAAACGTCATGGGAGTGATGGGTTATGAAATGTAAATTCGGTAGAGCCAATGATGAGTAATGAGTGGCGTTTTGGGCAAAAATCGGCTAAAACGGAACCTCACCCCTGTCCCCAAAGCCCCACCCCAGCCCTCCCCCAAGGGGAGGGAGCCAAAACTCCCCCTTCGGGGGTTGGGGGGCTTTCACCCCTCTCCTTGGGAGAGGGGCCGGGGGTGAGGCTTCACCTGAACGCCGAATACAACAGCCACAACCCGAAGCCGAGCAGGCACACGCCCACGGCGCGGTTCACCCATGTGAGCGTGTGGGTGCTCAGGTAATTGCTGATGCGACGGGCGAAAGACACTTTCAGCAGGTCGGTGATGAACAACATGCCGATGATGCCCGCCAAAAACACGTACGCCTCGGCGGTGCTTTTCTCGATTTTGGACGAAGCCACCGAGGCCATGCCGAGCCAAAACAGAAACACCGCCGGATTGAGCGAATTGAGCAGGAAACCTTTGCTGATGAACCGGAACACGCCACGCCGCCCCCCGTTCAGGTCGGTGTTGTCGAAGCTGACGCGGGACTTCTTCAGAGCCGTGCCCAGCCCGAAGCCGATGGCAATGATGCCGCCCACCGCCGCAATGTTCGACTCGAATCGCTCCACGATTTGCGACAGGCCCAACTGACACGCGAACGCGTACATGATGTCGCTCAGGGCGATGCCCAACGCCATGAACGCCCCCGACCGGAAGCCTTTTTGCATCCCGGTTTGCAGCAATGAGAAAAAAACAGGCCCGAGGCTGAACGTGACGGACAGAATCAGCCCGTACTTCATGCCGGCCAGCAAGTCGTAAATCATTCGATGCTTCGATGCTTCGATGCTTCGTGCTTCGATGCTTCGTGTGTCAATATTTCGTGCGGTTTGTTTCATGGCGTTTTGAGCATTTTTTGCCCAAAACGCTAAACAAAACACGAAGCATCGAAGCACGAAGCATCGAAGCATCGAAGCATCGAAAAATTACGCATAATTTTTAACGTGCGCCTCCCAGTCTTCGTAGAGTTGGCGTTTCATCACGCGCGGAAACTTGGTTTGGCCGCCAATCTTGCCCCGGCGTTCCATCCATTGGTAAAACACGTCGGTGGGCAGCACGTCCACGTACACGTCGCGTAGGGCGGCGGCGCGTTCCACGCGGTAGGTAGGGCGGCGGCGCGTTCCACGCGGTAGTCGTCGTTGAGGACTTTGAGGCGTTCGTCGAGTTTTTCGCGGAACAGGCGCGGGTCGGGGTTGTCGTCGGTGCCGATGTACCAGTGGTGCGCAAACAGCGACCCGTGCGGAATGCCCGCCACTGTGAATTCACGCACCACAATGCCCATGTCCTCGGCCACTTGCTGCACGGCTTTGTTCATGTTATCAACCGACAGGTGTTCGCCGCACAGGCTCAGGAAGTGCTTGGTGCGGCCCGTAATCACGATTTCCGATTCTTTTTTGTTCACGAACTTCACCACGTCGCCAATCAGGTAACGCCACGCCCCGGCGCAGGTCGAGAGCAGCAGGGCGTACTCCTTGCCTTCCTCCACTTGGTCAATCATCATGGTTTCGGGGCGGTCAACCATCTCGCCGTCCGGGCCGAAATTTTTCTCGTTGAACGGCACGAATTCGTAGAACATGCCGTTGTTGAGCACCATTTGCATTCCGTGGCGGTTGGGCAATTGATAGGCCACGAATCCTTCGGAGGCGAGGTAGGTTTCGATGTAGATCAGCGGCCGGGCCAGCAGTTTCTCGAACCCTTTGCGGTACGGCTCGAACGTCACGCCCCCGTGGGTATAGACCATCAGGTTGGGCCAGATGTCGTGGATGGTCTTGAGGCCGTAGCGGTCAATGATCTTCTCCATCAGGATTTGTATCCACGCGGGCACGCCGGCCATGAAGCCGATGTCCCACTTGGGTGCCTCCTCCACGATTTCCTCCAGTTTGGTGTTCCAGTCGGTGATACTGGCGATTTCCATGCCCGGCTTGTAGAAGTGCTGGAACCAGAACGGAATCTTGCTGGCGTTGATGCCGCTCAGGTCGCCCTCGAAGTAGGTGCCGTTGTAGTTCAGGTGGGTGCTGCCGCCGAGGGCCAACATGCCGGTTTCGAAGAGTTTGCCCGGCAGGTGCGGGTAGTCGGCCAGCGAGAGGATTTCCCGCACGCTGGTTTTGTGGATGGCCTTGAGCATGGCCTTGGTGACGGGTATGTGCTTCGACGAGGCTTCGGACGTGCCCGAACTCAATGCGAAGTATTTCACCTTGCCGGGCCAGCACACGTTTTTCTTGCCTTGCAGGGTGCGATGCCACCACTGGTTGAAAATCTTATTGTAGGTGAACACCGGCACGTTTTGCTTGTATTTTTCGTAAAACGCGTGCGGGTCGCGGTTGTAGGTGAGTTCGTGTAGGATGGCCGGGAAGTCGTAGGCTTTGCCGAATGCGGTGTTTTTGGCCTTGTCGAGCAGGGCGGCCAGTTCGTCGCGCTGGAGTTCGTAAGGTTTTATCTTCTCCTGTTCAATCATTTTGCGGAGCTTGATGCCGCGTTTCAGGAGCGTTCCGATAATAGCCATGCGGGTCAGTCTTGGGTCGTGAGTCTTGAATCTTGGGCCGTCAGTCGTTGGTTGCCGCCCACGGCCGAAGCCGGGAAACCGGGTGCATTCTCAGAAATTTTGCACACAGGCGTTTTGGGCAAATTTTGCCCAAAACGCTGCGCAAAGCATCGAAGCACGCAACGAAACGCTTTACTTTGCAATGTTGAGCCGACAGTTCGATTCGCACATTTGCGACAAATTTAATCCGAAATCGTGGCAAAGCAAGGTTTGATTCGACTGGTGTGCCGTCGAACGGTTGTATGGTTGACCAACGGTTGTTAATAATTGCGGGAGTACTGTTTTTTGAAAAAACGGCACTTCTTTCCAACGTAATGTGTCTGTTTTTGCGGTTCGGTCATTGGTTCTCGCACGGGAAAAACGCCTCAAGCGAAAGTGCGTTTTAAGCAAATTTTGCCCAAAACGAAAATCCCGCCATCGGCGAGAATACCAACCTGCAACTTTGAACCTGTAACTTGTAACACAACTTTCCAACCATCAACCCATGCCCCCCATCGCCGACAACATCGCCGAATTTGAAAAACGCCTGTCCGGCACCGGCTGCCGCCTGATTGCCGTGACCAAGACCAAACCCGTTGAAATGCTGCGCGAAGCCTACGCGGCCGGTTGCAAGCGTTTCGGCGAAAACCGGGTGCAGGAAATGACCGAAAAACAGCCGCAATTGCCCGCCGACGTGGAATGGCACTTGATTGGGCACCTGCAAACCAACAAAGTCAAATACATTGCGCCGTTTGTAGCCTTGGTTCACTCGGTTGACAGCCTGAAACTGCTCCGGGAAATTGACAAGCAGGCCGCCAAGAACCAACGCGTCATTGACTGCCTGTTGCAGATTTTCATCGCGCAGGAAGAAACCAAGTTCGGGCTGGACTTTGCCGAAGCGGAAGCCTTGCTGGCTTCGGGCGAGGTGGAGAAGTTGCCCAACATCCGCATCGTCGGGCTGATGGGCATGGCGACGTTTACCGAAAACCGGGAGCAAGTGAAGCAGGAATTCAGGCGTTTGAAGCAATTTTTCGAGAAAATGAAAACTTCGCCTTTGCCCGTCAATGTATCCATGCGCGAGCTTTCGATGGGCATGAGCGGCGACTACGAAATGGCCGTTGAAGAAGGCAGCACCCTCATCCGCGTCGGCAGCGCGATTTTTGGGGAAAGAAAGGCGTAACCTCACCCCCGTCCCCTCTCCCACGGGAGAGGGGTGAAAGCCCCCCGACCCCCGAAGGGGGAGTTTTGGCTCCCTCCCCTTGGGGGAGGGCTGGGGTGGGGCTTTGGGGCCGGGGGTGAGGTTTTGCGTTTTGAGCATTTTTTGCCCAAAACGCCGCACGGGGTTTCAAGGCGTGCTTTTACTTTTCGGCCTGCGCTTCGTAGCGGGTACTTTGCAAGTCGTGTTCCAGGTTGGGCAGGATGATTAAGAAAGCCGTCCCCTTGCCCAGTTCGGACTGCACGCCGATGGTGCCGCCGATTTTCTCCACTGCTTCCTTCACCAAATACAGGCCCAACCCCGACCCCTTGGTGGTCTCGTTGGCACGGTAAAACATCTCGAAGATACGCTCCACGTGCTCGGCACCGATGCCCTGCCCGTTGTCGCGGATTTCGATGCGGGCCTGCCTGGCATCGGTTGTGACTGCAATCGTGATTTTGGGTTTCGCCTTGGCCATGTCGTGGTAGCGGATGGCGTTGGAGAGCAGGTTGCTCAGCACGATGCTGAGCCGACGCTTGTCGCTCACGAAGTCGCCCGGCTGGTTGACCTGCATCGTTATTTCGATCAGGCTGGCGTTTTCCAAATGGCTGTGGTCGGCTATGATGTCGCTCAAAAGCGTGCGCAATTCAATGGAGGCCAGCAACAAATCGGTGCGTTTGTTTTTGGAGTAGTCAATGATGTCCTGTATCAGCGAATCCATGCGGTGCAGGGTTTTCTCCTGCAAATCCATGTAGTGCATGATTTCCTTCGGGTCTTCCTCGAACCGTGAGATGTCAATCAGCCCCATGACCGAGGCCACCGGCGACCGCAAGTCGTGGCTCACCCGATACACCAAACTGTCCAGCTCGTTGTTCAAGTGTAGCAATTGTTCGTTTTGCCGGTAGATTTCTTCGCTTTTGGCCTGCATTTCCTCATTCATCAGTTCCAGTTCTTGGTTGGCGTTCTGCAAGTGGTAAAACGCCATGGAGAACCGCTTGGAAAGCATGATGGCCAGCGAGAAAATCAGCACGAACAGGCCCACGTAAAACAGGTGCATGGTTTGGATGACGAACGCCGTGTAGAGGATGTCGTTGACTATGCACAAGCCGAAAACCACGAACCCGACCAAAAAATAGCCGCTGCCCTCTTTCCGGTTCCGACGAGCCTGCACGTGGGCCGCCACTCCGTAAACGAGGCATGGCAACAGAACAAGTTGGAAAGGCCGCAGCGTGTGCGTGAACGCATACGGCGGCAGCACCAGCACCGCCAGCACGAACACCGCCGACACCGCCAGTATCAGACGCAAGGCACGCCACGAGAATTCGTCTGGAAAGAGGTAATGGGAGAACGCCGCAAAAACCGGCAGCCCAAGATAGAACGACAGGAATTCGGTGTGTACACTGAGCCGCCAGCTCCAGTTTGCCAGCAGGTTGACGATGAGTTCGCCCGTGACCAGCACACGGATGGCAATCAGGAAACAAACACCGGCAAAAAGCAATACCGCCTTGGTGTGCCGCATGAAAAAATAAACGCACAGGTGATACAAACCCATGAGAAGCAGGCAACCCAGTACAAAAAAGTCGCGGTTGATGTTGCTCATCCATTGGTTGCGGATGGTGTCAGCGGGGCCGAGGGCCAGCGTGTCCCACAAACCGCCTTGGAAATAGTGGTAGTTCGAGATATGCACCACCAAGTCCAGTGTGTCGGCTTGCGCCGGCAGCGGCGCGTAGCCGGGTTTGTAGGCTGGGGTCATGGTTTCGGGCGAAGTGCCCACCTTGCCTTGCCGAACCAACAGTCGCCCGTTCGCATAGACTTCCATCGCGGTGGCAGCAGTCATGTACTTGAGGGCCAGTGGCGGCATGTCTTTCGGAAGCAGCACCTTGAGCCGGTAGGTGGCGTAGCCTTTGCCCCTTTCGTACCAAGGGCCGGGTACATGGCTGTTCCACACGTCAGGTATGGCGACGTAAGCAGTAGGCTTGGCTTGTACGGGGAAAATGTCCGGGCGGTGCAGTTGCCGCCAGTAGAAGGCCCACTGGCCGTGCAGCGGCACGTTGCCGTTCTGAAGCCAGTCCCAGCCCCGCAAGTCCAGAACGCCTTGGGTGGCTGTAAGAGATTGGGCGGCGGAAAGCATGTTTCCGCTTAAGAACAGTAGAAAAACCACTAAAAACCTACTTCGCCACCGGGCAGTAAAACAGCAGGAGCAATATGAAAAGCAGTTCAGCAGCAAGGTTTTAACAGGAAGTGGGCCGAAAATTCGAGGAGTCGTTTTCTTTTCAAGAACGGCACACAAGCAAATGGCTGCGCACAGTGGCAGAAGTCTTTTTTCCAACCGACTGCGCGTCAGAACAAGTGTTTGCATAGGCAAGTTAGCCTGAACGCCGGGCCGATATTACGGCAAAGTGCCGCAAAAAATCACTATGTAACTTTCCCTGTACAAAGCAACCGCTCTACTGTGGTTTCAGATTAGGCAGTGTGATGAAAAAGGTGGTTCCCGTTCCGAGCTGCGACTCGACGGAGATGGAGCCGCCCATCTTCTCGACCGCCTCCTTGACCAAGTACAGCCCCAGCCCGGAGCCTTTTGTCTTTTCGTTGGCTCGGTAGAACATCTCGAACACCCGCCCGACGTGTTCGGGGCCAATGCCCTGCCCGTTGTCGCGGATTTCGATGCGGGCCTGCCTGGCATCGGTTGCGACTGAGATTGTGATTTCGGGTCGTGGCTTGGTTGTGTCGTGGTAGCGGATGGCGTTGGAGAGCAGGTTGCTCAACACGATGCTGAGCCGACGCTTGTCGCTCACAAAGTCGCCCGGCTGGTTGACCTGCACCGTTTTCTCGATTTTCTCGGCGTTTTCCAAATGGCTGTGGTCGGCAAACACGTCCTTTACCATGCTCTCGAAATCCACCGGTTGCGGCGACAGGCTGGTACGCTTGTTCCTTGAGTAGCTGATGATGTCCCGGATAAAGGCATCCATGCGGTGCAGGGTTTTCTCCTGCAAGTCCATGTATTCCATTATTCGTCCCGAATCCTTTTCCAATCGGGCAATGCCAATCAGCCCCATGACCGAGGCCACCGGCGACCGCAGATCGTGGCTCACCCGATACACCAAGCTGTCGAGTTCGTTGTTCAGGTTTGTCAGTTGTTCGTTTTGCCGGTGCACTTCTTCGTTTGCCGACTCCAGTTCTTGGTTGGCGTTTTGCAAGTAGAAAAAGGCCCGCGAAAACCGCTTTGTCAGCATTGCCGCCTGCGACAGGATGAAGAAAAACAGGCCAACGTAGAACAACTGCACGCTTTCGATGATGAAGGTTGTGTACAGGATGTCGTTGACGATGCATAGGCCCAGCACCAGAAACCCGACCAAAAAGTAGCCGCCGCCTTCCCGTTTGTTGCGCCAAGCCCGCACATAAACCGACAGCCCGTAGCCCAACGACACGAGCATCAACACTTGGTAAAAAGGCAGCGTGTGCGTGAACGCGTACGGCGGCAGCACCAGCACCGCCAGCACGAACACCGCCGACACCCCGACCAGCACCCGCAACACACGCCGGGAAAACTCGGCGGGAAAAAGGTAGAACGAAAACGCCACCAGCGTTGGCACACCGAGGTACAGCGACAAGAACTCGGTATGAACGTTGCACCACCAGTTCCACGGGCTGATGACGTGGATGACGAACTCGCCCGTGACCGTGATGCGGACGGCAAGCAGAAAGCAGAATACAGCGAAAAGCATCAGGGCCTTGGCTTGGCGCATGAAAAAGTAGGCGCACAAGTGGTACAAACCCATGATGACAAAGCAGCCCACCACAAAAAAATCGCGGCTGATGCTGGCGATGCGCTGTTTTTGAATGTGCTCCTCCGGCCCGATGGTGAAAGTGTCCCACAAGCCGCCCTCGAAATAGTGAAAGTTGGACACGTGCGCCACCAGTTCGAGCGTGTCGCCTTGCAGGGGCAGCGGCACGTATCCCGGCCGGTAGTCGGGGGTCATGGTTTCGGGCGAGGTTCCCACCTTGCCCTGCCGAACCAGCAAATGCCCGTTCGCATAGACCTCCATCGCGGTGACGGCAAGCGTGTACTTGAGGGCCAGGCTGGAGTTGTCTTTCGGGAGCAACACCTTGAGCCGGTAGGTGGCGTAGCCTTGGCCTTTCCGGTGCCAAGGGCCGGGCACGTAGCCGTTCCACGGGTTGGGCACGTCAACGTAAGCGGTGGGCGGGGCCTGCGTCGGAAAAGCAGCCGGACTGAGCAGTTGCTTCCAGTGGAAAGCCCATTGGCCGTGCAAGGGCACCGGGCCGTCCTGCCGCCAGTGCCAGTTCCGCAAGTCCAGAATCCCTGCCGTGGCGTGCGGCGGGGTTGCGGCCGTAGCGTGTATGCAAAACAGCAACACCAACAGCAAGCCCAGTCCGCTGTGCCGATAGGCTCGGAAACAAAAAGGCGAAAATGCCAGTCGGCTGTGCAACGGTAAGAGCAGGGTAGTCAGTGTTTAATACCAATTTGGAAGTGGGAATGCGGATTTGGGAATACAAAATCTGCTGATAGTCAGATGATTGTATTGTATCGATTTTTTTTTACGCACTCAATCTTTTATTTTGGTTTAACCCAATGCGTGCGTTTCACGAGTTTTTTGCCTAAAACGCATACGTCCGAACCTTGATTTTCAATCATGCCCGTCACGAAAATCACATTGGATTACAGTTCAGGCGAGAAAGCGTTTTACGAGTTTTTTGCCCAAAACATAACTCATTTGTTAGCCAAATTAGGCAAAGTGATGAAGAATGTGGTTCCTTTGCCCAGTTCAGACTGCACGCCGATGGTGCCGCCGAGTTTTTCCACGGCCTCCTTGACGATGTACAGGCCCAGGCCCGATCCTTTGGTTTTCTCGTTGGCACGGTAAAACATCTCGAAAATCCGCCCGATATGCTCCGCCGGAATGCCCTGCCCGTTGTCTTGTACCGTGATTTCGGCTTTTTGCGCATCGGTGCGGATGCGGATGGCAACAAACGGCTGGTCTTGCAACAGGTTGTGGTAGCGGATTGCATTGGAAACCAGATTGTTGAGTATCATGTTGATCCGCTTGGCATCGGTCAGGAAAACGCCTTGCTGGGTCACCTCCACGTTTGTCTTAATGCGGCCGGCGTTTTCCAGATGGCTGTGGTCTTCAACCACACCGGCCATCATCGCTTGGAAATCAACGGGTTCCGGCACCACCTCGGTGCGGTTGTTGCGTGCATAGTCAATGATGTCCTGAATCATCAGATCCATCCGGCGCATGGTTTTTTCTTGCAAGTTCAGGTAGGCGGCAACCTCGCTCTTCTCCATTTTCATCAGGTCAATCAGGCCCAGCACCGAAGCCACCGGCGACCGCAAATCGTGGCTGACGCGATAGACCACGCTGTCCAGTTCCGAGTTGAGTTTGGTCAATTGCTCGTTCTGTTTGTGAATGGCGTCGCTCTTGGCTTTCATCTCCTCGTTCAAGGCCCTCGTCTCTTCGTTCACAATTTCCAGTTCCTGGTTGGCCAAGGCCATTTGCCGGTTGGCGGCCTCCAAGTCCACGAAGGCCATCGAAAACTGCCGCGACAAGGCAAGTGCCTGCGAAAAAATGAACACAAACAGCCCGAAATAGAAATAATGCCCGGTTTGGATGACAAAGCTGGTGAACAGGATGTCGTTGATGACGGCGGCGAACAGGACGAGGAAACCCGCCAGAAAGTAGCCGCTGCCGCTGCGCCGGTTGCGCCAGGCCTTGGCGTATGTCCACAGGCCGTAGCCCAAAGACACGATCATGAAAACCTGGAACGGGCGAACTGCGTACGTGAAAACAAGCGGCGGAAAAAACACCACCACCGCCACAAACACGAAGCCGAGGCCGGCCATCCAGCGGAACACACGCTTGGAAAACTCTTTCGGAAACAGATGGCGCGAAAACGCCGCAAACACCGGGGCCGTCAGGTACAACGCCAGAAACTCGGTGTGGACGATGGTGTTCCAAGACCAGTCGACCCACGTTTGGATGGCGTATTCGCCCGTGGCCAGGATGCGCAGTGCTATCAGCAGGCAAAACATCCCGAAAAACACGGGCAGCCCACGGCGCAGAAAGAACCAAAGAAACAGGTGATAGAGGCCGATTAACAAAAAACTGCCCGCCAAAAAATAGTCGCGGGTTATTTTGCGCAAGTGCGTTTGCATCACTTGTTCCTGCGTGCCCAGTTCAATCATGTTCCACAACCCGCCGTTGCGGTAATGGAAATTGGAAACGTGGGCCACAATGTCCAGCGTGTCGGTGCCCGCCTGCGGCACCCAAGCCAAAAACGGCCGGTAGCCGGGCTGCATGGCGGCGGCGGTAACACCGACACGGCCTTCGCCGCCCACCTTCTGTCCGTTTACGTACAAATCAAGCGCGGTGGCGGCTGTCAGGACTTTCAGGACAAGCGGCTCTTCTGTGTTTGCAGGCACCAAGACCGTGAGCCGGTAGGTGGCGTAACCTTGGCCGCGCCGGATTTCCGAACCGGGCACGTAGTCGTTCCATACGCCCGGCACGGCGACGTAGGCCGTGGGCTGAGGTGTGCGGGGGCCTGCCAGTTGCGTCGGCGTGTAAAACCGCTGCCAGTGAAAGGCCCATTCGCCGTTGAGCGGCACGTTGCCGTCGCGCCGCCAGTCCCATTGCCGCAAGTCCAATACGCCCTTGACAGCCCGTGGCGGTTTGTTGGCGGCTTGGCAAGAAATACACACACCCAAGAGAAAGAGGCCGACAAGGGCTGCCGTTCGGGTGACTGATTTCATCATGTGCGGCTACGGTGTTGCGGATGGTTGGCAACTCGGTGCCCGGATGCCGATTGTCAGAACCAGGCACCGGAAAGTCAGGCAATCTCCCAAAGCGTTTTGGCCGTTCCCGCCGATTGCGGGATTTGACAATTTTTGCCCAAAACGCTCCAGGAAAGTCTCAATTCGGCCTGTTCTTCAAAGGCACCAGACAGGCCGTCAGTATTTGGCATCCAGCATCTTGGAGGCAAAAGTACACGAAAACACAACAAAACCCACTCGTTGTCAGGCAAACGCAGTGTTTGGTAGCCCGATTACAGCCTGCCGGTTGCGCAAGTATGGTTTTGCTAAATAAAACAGCGGTCTTTTTGACAAGCCTCTGTTTGAATTTCTTGGGCAGTTCCTACCTTTGCGCCTTTCGCATTTGTTCACAATCAATTTTGCAGCATCTCGCAATGGAAAAAATCAAAGTAGCCAATCCGGTCGTGGAACTGGACGGCGACGAAATGACGCGTATCATTTGGAAGTTCATCAAAGACAAGTTGATTCTCCCTTACCTCGACGTGGACATCAAGTACTACGACCTTGGCATCGAGTACCGTGACCAGACCAACGACCAAGTGACCGTTGACGCGGCCGAGGCCATCAAGAAGTACGGCGTGGGCATCAAGTGCGCCACCATCACCCCGGACGAGGCCCGCGTGAAAGAATTCAACCTGAAACAAATGTGGAAATCGCCCAACGGCACCATCCGCAACATCCTCGACGGCACGGTGTTCCGCGAGCCGATTGTGTGCCAAAACGTGCCCCGGCTGGTCACCAACTGGAACGCCCCCATCATCGTGGGTCGTCACGCGTTCGGCGACCAGTACCGCGCCACCGACTTCGTGGTGCCGGGCAAGGGCAAGCTCACCATCCGCTTCGAGGGTGAAGACGGCCAAGTGATTGAGCACGAGGTTTATCAGTTCAAAGCCCCCGGCGTGGCAATGGGCATGTACAACCTCGACGAGTCCATCCGGGGCTTTGCGCGGTCTTGCTTCAACGTGGGCTTGCAAAAAGGCTGGCCGGTGTATTTGTCCACCAAGAACACGATTCTCAAGAAATACGACGGACGTTTCAAGGATATTTTCCAAGAAATCTTCGAGGCCGAGTTTGCCGACAAGTTCAAGGCGGCGGGCATTGTCTATGAACACCGCCTGATTGACGACATGGTGGCCAGTGCCCTGAAATGGAACGGCAAGTTTGTGTGGGCGTGCAAAAACTACGAACTTCTGTGTTGCTCACGCCAGACGGCAAGATAATGGAGGCCGAAGCCGCCCACGGCACGGTGACACGCCACTTCCGTGAGCACCAGAAAGGCAACCCCACTTCGACCAACCCCGTCGCTTCGATTTTCGCCTGGACGCGCGGCCTCGCCTTCCGGGGCAAGCTGGACGGCAACCAA
>JALOMD010000646.1 GCA_025455595.1 Cytophagales bacterium
CAAGTCGCATACCATTTACCCGTGGGACTCGTGGCAGAAGCCCTACGCCGACGAACCCGCGTTGTGGTTCCACGACATCTTCCGCGCCGACGGCTCGGCTTACAAGCCCGACGAGGTGGCGTTCATCCGCCGCATCACCGGCCGCACCGAAAACGTGGTCGAAAAAGCCCGCACCGCCGTGCTGAAACGCAAAGCCCGGCGCGGCGTGGTTCAGGAAGTGGTGAGTGACAAGTCGTAAGTGATAAGTGGGTGTTTTGGGCAAAATTTTCTTAAAACGCAAAGCCCTCACCCCAGGCCCCTCTCCCAAGGGAGAGGGGTGACTTTTCAACTTAACGGGCCTTTATTCTCACATACGTTCAGGTGAGAGGCTCGGTTTACCACAAGACACACCCCTCTCCCACAGGAGAGGGGACGGGGTGAGGGCTTTGCGTTTTAGCCATTTTTTTCCTAAAATGCCACTCGCGACTTGCCACTAACGACTAAACTAACTAAAGACCAATATCCAACAATACTGCCGCTTCGGCGGCAGCGAAGCCCCGTCTCGGCCCGGTTCCTGATCAGGAGCCGGGCCGTCTGTTTTTGTGTTAACAAATCAAGGGCTTCCGATACGAAATTCACCGCAAAATGTCAACGGCACAGCGCAGCCAAAATGTATTTTGCATTTTTTTTAAACCGAATTGCGTATGTAAGTGATTCTTAGTCAAATAGTTAATTTATAGTTGGACTTTATTTTGAAAATGTACGTACAAAGCCTTCAGGAGCGTATTTTTATTTTTTTGTTAAGCCGTTTTTTGTCAAATTTGTCACCCTTGTCTTAAAAGTTAAACGGGTTAACCACTTTATAGCCGTGATAGTTGGAATGCTGAAGGACACCAAAACCGTGTGGAACAACTGCCTGAGAATCATCGGGGAAAGCGTCTCCGAGAAGGATTTTCGGACATGGTTCGAGCCGATTGTTCCTCTCCGTTTATCCAATAATGTCCTCACTATTCAGGTACCCACCCTGTACGTACACGAGCATCTGGAAAACAACTTCGTCTATTTGCTGCGCAAGGCCATTGATGCCGAACTCGGCCCGGAAGGCCGTTTGGAATACCAAGTGGTGATTGACAAAGGCAACGAGAAAAACCGGCCGTATGTCATCAATATTCCGACCAACAAGGCGCCCCAAAACAAAGACCCCAAAGCCGACATCCACGCCGACAAGTACAAAAGCCCCTTCGACCTGTACGAACTCGAAGGCAACGGGTACGCCTCGTACCTGAACCCGATTTATAATTTTGACAATTTCATCGAAGGCGACTGCAACCGGCTGGCCCGGTCGGCGGGTATTGCGGTGGCGCAGAAGCCGGGCATCACTTCCTTCAATCCGCTGCTGCTCTACGGCGGCGTGGGACTGGGCAAAACGCACTTGGTGCAGGCCATCGGCAACTACATCAAGCAGCACCAAATCAGCAAGTTTGTCTTGTACGTGTCTTGTGAAAAGTTCACGAACCAATTCATCGAGGCCGTGCGCAACAACAACATGCAGGGTTTCATGAACTTCTACCTGCAAGTGGACGTGCTGGTGCTGGACGACGTGCAGTTCCTGTCGGGCAAGGAGAAAACGCAGGAGTGTTTCTTCCACATTTTCAACCACTTGCACCAAGCCGGCAAGCAAATCATCATGACCACTGACCGGTCGCCGCGCGAACTGGCTGGGTTTGAGGACCGCCTGCTGTCGCGGTTCAAGTGGGGACTCAGTGCCGACCTGCAGCAGCCTGACTTGGAGACGCGGATTGCCATTATCCAGAAAAAGCTTCAGGCCGAGGGCATCACCATGGACATGGACGTGATTGAGTACATTGCCCACAGCATTGACACCAACGTGCGAGAACTCGAAGGCGTGATTGTGTCGCTGATGGCGCAGGCCTCGCTGAACCGCCGCGAAATTGACTTGGAACTGGCCAAACGCACCATCCAGAACATTGTGCAGCACGTGGACAAGGAAGTGAACATCGAGGTGATTCAGAAACGCGTGGCCGAGCATTTTGGTGTTACGGTGGAAGACCTCAAGGACAAAAGCCGCAAAAAGGAACTGGTGATACCGCGCCAAGTAGCTATCTATTTCGCCAAGGAATACACCGAGTTCTCGCTCAAGTCCATCGGCTACCACTTCGGCAACCGCGACCACAGCACCGTTATCCACGCCATCCAGTCGGTGAACGACATGCTCAAAACCGACAAGGACTTCAAAGCCGCCGTCCTCGAAATCCAGAAAAGCTTCAAAGCCCGCCCGAATAAGTACAGCAACTAAATTCAGAATTATGAATTCAGAATTCAGGAAAAGCGGCCGAAATCGTTCCTTGGCTCACAACAGGAAAACGAAGGAGCGTGGATGCCAAAAACACGCGACTCCAATTCTGAATTCTACATTCATAATTCTGAATTAATTTTCATGGCCAAACAGAAATTCTACGTGGTTTGGAAAGGCCGCGAGACGGGTGTTTTTACGAGTTGGAACGAATGCAAGAAACAAATCGAAGGGTTTGCCGGAGCCGAGTACAAATCGTTTGAGACACGTGAGGCGGCGGAAAAGGCTTTCGGCGAGAACAGCAAAAAACACATCTACCAAAACGCCCGAACCAACAGCGGTAACCTCACGCCGCTCCAAAAAGCCGCCGTCGGCAAGCCCATTGGGAACAGTATTTCGGTGGACGCGGCTTGCTCCGGCAACCCCGGCGTGCTCGAATACCAGGGCGTAGAAACCGCCACCAAGCGACAACTGTTCGCAATGGGGCCTTTTCCTGAGGGCACCGTCAACATCGGCGAGTTTCTGGCGATTGTTCACGGGCTGGCTTATTTGAAAAAACACAACTCCACGCTGCCCATCTACTCCGACTCCAAAACGGCCATCAGTTGGATTAAAAAAAAGGCCATCAAGACCAACCTCGAACGCAACTCGCGAACCGAAGAACTGTTCGCGTTGGTTGACCGGGCCATTCTCTGGCTGAACAATAATTCCTATCCTAACAAAATCCTCAAATGGGAAACCGAAGTCTGGGGCGAAAACCCGGCTGATTTCGGACGGAAGTAAACTAAAAAATAGCACACGGATTGGACGAATCAAATGGATTTGAACGGATTTTAAATCTGTTTATTATCTGTTTCATCCGTCCAATCCGTGTGCTATTTTTTTACCAACCACGCCACGCCAGAAAAAAACTTTTGTCAAAATTTGGAAAAGTGTAATTGATACACTAAGTTTGTGTGTAAATAACACTAAGTCAAAAAAATGAC
>JALOMD010000647.1 GCA_025455595.1 Cytophagales bacterium
GGCCGCACCGACGACAGCGGCTGGGCGGGCTACGCGTTTGTGGGCAACACCAGCAACCGGGGCTACATGGGCTGGATACAGTCGGTGGTGTCGGAAAACTACAACCCGGCCACGGGTTTCGTCTTTGCCAACAACCTGGTCACCACCAGTCCAGCGGCGTTCACCAACTACCGTCCGGGCTGGAAACCGAAATTCGTGCGGCAGTTCGAGGTGGGTTTCGAGAGCTACTTCTACCACCGCTACAACGACCGGCGGTTCGAGCAGGGCGTGCTGACGTTGTTTCCGGTGGGCATGGTTTTCCAGTCGGAAGGGCGATTCTACCTGACCGCCGAACCCAACTGGCAGGTGGTGCGGCCGGGCGACGACGTGAACATCTCCGGCATCCGCATCGCCGAGGGGCGTTACCAGTACTGGCGGTACGGCTTGGAATACCGCACCGACCAGTCCAGGAAATGGTCACTCACTTTCGACGGTTCGACGGGCGGTTTTTACAACGGCTGGCTGGAAAACATGCGTACTTCCGTGCGGCTGGCTCCCATCCCGCACATCTCGCTGACGACCAGCTACGAACTCAACCGTTTCCGCAGCGTGGGCGAACGCCGCCAGTCGCAGTACACGCACCTGCTGGGCACCGATCTGCGGCTGGCCCTGAACCCGCGTGTGCAACTGATCGGCTTCTATCAGTACAATTCGTCCGTCGAACGCAGCGTGTGGAACGCCCGGCTGTCGTGGGAGTTTCAGCCGCTGAGTTTTCTGTTCATTGTGTTCAACGAGAACACGTTTTTCCGCATGGACGAGATCAATTCCCGCTACTACCGCAGCCGGGTGCAGAACCAGCAGTTGGTGGGGAAGATTACGTATCTGAAGCAGTTTTGAGCAATGTGGGTTCGGCTTTAGCCGAATCGTCGCTGCCATTCAAACTGTCGGGATTGGCATTGTTCAATCCCGAAACAGACACGTGAAAGTTCTGTAAATACCGGTAATTGAACAGAATTTTGTAAAAATTGCCTAAAACGCAAGAACCCATTCGGAATTTTCATTCTGGATTCAACATTCAACTGTCAGGATTGCCACACAACCATTATTCTTCTTCCAAAAACACCCGTTCGGCGTTCTTTAGCTGATAAATCATGTGTTCCGGGTTACTGTCATTTAGCACCAGCGTGCCGCGAAACGTCAGCTTTTTCAGCAGGTAGTTTTCTTTGCGTTTTGGATAGATTTCCATCACCGACTCAGGCCCCGCGCCGCCGCAGAAAAAACAACTCTGCACCGGATACGCCGACACAATCAACGTCTTGACCGAACTGTGCAAATCAGTCGGGATTACGTAGCCGCTTACAGTAATTACAGTGCCGTTCAGTTTTTTGACGGCATCGGAAAATTGCGGCTTGCCCAAGTCTATGTCAGAGATTCCGCCCAATGGCCAACTCACTTGCGACAATGTTTTCCAAATGCCTTCGGCTGGCGGTTGCGTCTGCTCTCTTTTGTTGGCAAGGGCCATGCCTTCCCAAAACACAATCATGGCCAACGCAACCGCCGGGAACACCGAGGCAAAGGAAAACGAACTGCCGTTATACAGCGGTTTGTCTGATTTTTCTGGAAAAACCAGCTTTTTCACTATTCTATACAGAGATATTTCTTGCATGAGTTTGTCGCGTCAAAACGGCGTTTCCCAAAGCATGATTTCGCCTTTTTCTGTGCCGAGCAGCACATACTCGTCATCCGGCGACCACGCCAACTGACACACCGGCGATTCGGACACGCCTTCCACGCGGATATTTGGGTTTTTCGGGTGGCGAATCAACACCAAACCGACGGCATCGCAGGAGATAATCAAATCGCCGCGATGCTGGAAGGCCAGTTTGGTGATTTTCGCCACGTGTCCGCGCAACACGGTGGGTTTTTGTCCTTCCGGCCCCTTGCCCGACGTGTCCCAAATCACGATTTCGCTGCCGCAGTTGGTCGCCACTTGCAGTTGCCCCGCGTGCCACGACAGTTCCTTCACCTTGCCGCTGTAGCCGCTCATTTCCAGTTCGCTGCCGGGTGTGAACGGAAACCGCCACACCTGAATGCGGGCATCCTGCGTACCGGCCAGCAAATACGCGCCATCGGTGCGCCACGACAGCGAAATCATGGGCGTTTTCCAAAATAGTATCTCGTGCGGAGCGAAAACCTCGGCCTTCCGCCGCACGTCAAACAGGGCGATGGTGCCGTAGCAGGCCACGGCCAGATGGCTGCCGTCGCGCCAGAACAGGGCGGAAATCGTGCTGGAAAACTCCTTGTATTCAAAAGCCAGTTCGCCGCCGGTTGTCCAGAGGCGCAAGGTTTTTCCAGCGGCGGTAGCCAGATGCTGCCCGTCGGCCGACCAGGCGACGTGTTCGACCCACAACGCGCCGCCTTCCAGCGTTTTGGTGAGTTGCCCCGTTTCGCCGTGGCGCAACTGGATTTTCCCGTCTTTGCCCGCAATGGCTATCTGATGTGCGACAGGCGAAACGGCAATTGTATTGATTCCCTCTGTAGAAACCTGTTCACTGAAAACAGGTTTGCCGCTTGCCGCTTCGTACATATAAAAATGCCCGGCACTGCTGGCTGCATAGACCAACCGGCTGTCAAACGACCACCCGGCACCGGCTACGTAATCGTCGGTTTGGGTTTCCCAAACGGCCAGTTCGTTTTCAAATCGAGTTTTATCGGACATATCAGATTTTTGAATGTAGCACATGCTTTAGCCTGTGCAAAATCCGTCAGGATTTTTCTGCGACAGAAATAGTGACTGTTCAAGATTTTCCGTTTCAGCCGTTTTTCGCCCAAAACGCACCCGCTGTAGGGGCGGGGCT
>JALOMD010000648.1 GCA_025455595.1 Cytophagales bacterium
CGCCCGCAATAGAAATCAGTCCTGAGTCGTACTTGAAAATCTCGTCTTTGCGTGAAATTTCCGACGGCCCTTTGCCCGGTTGCCGGATGAGCGGCCGCAGCCCCACCCAGTGCGATTCCACATTGGCAGGCGTGAGGTTGGCCACCGGAAACAGGTGATTAGCCGCTTGCAGCAGGTAGTCGCGGTCTTCGGCGGTCATTTCGGGGTGAACCATGTCGCCTTGGTAGGGCGTGTCGGTGGTGCCAATGTACGTTTTGCCTTCGCGCGGGATGGCGAACACCATCCGTCCGTCGGGCACGTCGAAGTAAGCCGACTGGCGCAAGGGCAGTTTCTCATGCGCCACCACAATGTGTACGCCTTTGGTCAGGTACAACTTGCCGATGCGGGCCGTGTTGTCCAGCGCGTCCAGCGTATCCACCCACGGGCCGCTGGCGTTGACCACCACCTTGGCGGCGATTTCGTAGGTTTCGCCGGTGAGCAAATCCGTGGCTTTGGCTCCGGCGATTTTTTGGTTTTCGTACAAAAATCCGGTGACTTTCGCGTAGTTCACCGCCCTTGCGCCGCGTGCCACGGCTTCCTTCAGCACTTCCAGTGTGAGGCGGGCATCGTCGGTGCGGTATTCGTAGTAGTACGCGCCGCCCGTCAGGTTTTGGGTGTCGAGCAGCGGCTCGAAATCCAGCGTTTCGGCGGCCGAGAGCATCCGGCGGCGTTCGGCCTGGCCCACGCCCGCCAGCCAGTCATAGACGGCCAAGCCCAGCGAGGCACTCCACCGCCCCAGCGAGCCGCCCTTGACCAGCGGCAGCAGCATCGGCTCGGCGCGGGTCACGTGCGGGCCGTTTTCATAGACGATGCGCCGCTCGCGTCCGGTCTCGGCCACCAGCTTGAACTCCAGTTGTTTCAGATACCGCAGTCCGCCGTGGATGAGCTTGGTGGAGCGGCTGGAGGTTCCGGCGGCAAAGTCTTGCATCTCCAGCAACCCGACTCTCATGCCACGCGTGGCCGCGTCAAGGGCGATGCCCGCCCCGGTGATGCCGCCACCCACGACGAGCAGATCGAGCGGCTGGCGGCGCATTTGGTCGAGGAAGAGCGTGCGGTGGTGGGCGGAGAAAAAGTCGGACACGGGCGGATAATTTTGAATGAGCGGATGAAGGAATGAGCGAATAAACGGTGTTTTGTAGTATAACGCTGGAAGTTGGGGGAAAGGTTTTGTTTTTTAGCGGTTAGCTCTTGGCTATTAGCCGTTGGCTTCTCGTTGCAAGTGTTTCACATGAAGCGTTTTGGGCAAAATTTAGCAAAAAATGCTCAAAACGCATAGTTCATGTCTGTAGAGGCGGGCTTGCCCAACACGCCACGGACAAGCTCGGCTTTGGCCGTGGTAGGCACACTGGTTCGACTCCCATCAATTCTGTTTTTCCTGACAATCCTGCAAATCCTGATTCTGAAATGTACGATAAAAAATGCCCAAAATGTCCGCCATATTTTTTGCAGCAAACCATTTGCCGTACATTTTGGTTAGGAAGTCAGGAAACTCAATTGACTATCTCAATCCCCCGAAATCCGCATGGAAATCCGCGAACGAATCCGCGAGGCGTACATCACCTACGTGCTTGAACACGGCAAAATGCCGCCTTCGCCCTTTGTGCTGGCCCGGCAACTGGGCATCCCCGAATCCGATTTTTACGCCGAATACAACTCGCTGCACGCCGTCGAGGCCGACGTGTGGCTGCAAATCTTCGAGCAGGCGCGGCAGCAGACCACCACGCAGGAAACGTACGAAAGATACTCGGTGCGCGAGAAACTGCTCGCCTTCTATTACACGTGGGTGGAAGTGCTGAAGCAGAACCGCAGCTTTGTGTTGTACGCGTTCGGAACCGGGCAGCACCCGCCCCACTCGCAGACCATCAATCCGTTCCGGCAGGCATTCATCCGCTACGCCCACGAACTGGTGGCCGAGGGCCGCAACACCGGCGAGGTGGTGAACCGCCCCGTGGTGACCGAACGTTACGCCGACGGCTTCTGGCTACAGGCGTTGTTCGTGCTGCGTTTTTGGGTGCGTGACAACAGCCCCGGCTTCGAACTCACCGATGCGGCCATCGAAAAAGCCGTCAACGCCTCTTTCGACCTCATCGGCAAGTCGCCTCTCGACTCGCTGTTCGACTTGGGCAAATTCGTTTACCAGAACAGATAAAAACTAAAGTGGCAAGTGGCGAGTCGTAAGTAGCGAGCGGCGTTCCCGCTGGGTTGCGGGAGTTTCCTGCCCGTCGGGCGTTTTGGGCAAAAAATGCTCAAAACGGTTTCTCTTGCTTACGACTCACCACTTGCGACTTACGACTTTCTTTATATGAAATCACAGAACAGCATACCGGCCACCAAGGTGGAGCGGGCCACGCGTTTCGTGGCGACTGGCCTCAAAGTGGGCGGCAACTACATCAAGCACTACGCCAAGAAGGCGGTGAATCCCGACCTCTCGCGTGACGAACTGCACGAGGACAACGCCGCCGACATCTACGCCACGCTCAGCGAACTCAAGGGCAGTGCCCTGAAAGTAGCCCAGATGATGAGCATGGATCGCAACCTGCTGCCACGGGCCTATTCCGACCGGTTCCAGATGGCCCAGTACAGTGCGCCACCGCTGTCGGGGCCGCTGGTGGTCAAGACGTTCGTCAATTCGTTCGGCAAAACGCCCCAGCAGCTTTTCGACTCCTTCGGCATGGAGGCCACCAATGCCGCATCCATCGGGCAGGTACACCGGGCCGTCAAGCACGGCAAGCGGCTGGCCGTGAAGGTGCAGTATCCGGGTGTGGCGCAAAGCGTGCGGTCTGACCTGAAA
>JALOMD010000649.1 GCA_025455595.1 Cytophagales bacterium
GTGGAAAAATAAATGCGAAACACGTATCTTGCCCGTGCTCAAACCACTCCACTGTTATGCGTACGGCTTTTTTCTGTTTGGCCGGGCTGCTTGTTGCCTCCGCTGTCTTGGCGCAAGACTATCCCATCAAGCCCGTGCCGTTCACCGAGGTCACGTTTCGGTCTGCGTTTTGGTCACCGAGGCTGGAGACCAACCGGACGGTCACCATCCCGTTCGCTTTCAAGAAGTGCGAAGAAACCGGCCGCATTGACAACTTCGCCGTGGCAGGCGGGCTGAAACCCGGTAAATTTCGCGGCATCCGCTACGACGACTCGGACGTGTTCAAGGTCATCGAAGGTGCGGCTTATTCGCTGGCGATTCGACAGGATGCCGAGTTGGACAAGTACCTCGACGAACTGATTGCCAAAATCGCCGCTGCCCAAGAGCCGGACGGCTACCTGTACACCATCCGCACCATCCAAAAAGACAGCATCCGAGACCCGGCGGCGGGCAAGGAACGCTGGTCGTTTTTGCAAGACAGCCACGAGTTGTACAACGTCGGGCATCTGTACGAGGCGGCCGTGGCGCATCATTTGGCCACCGGAAAGAAAACCCTGCTCAACGTAGCCACCAAAAACGCCGACCTGCTGGCCGACACCTTCGGCGAAGGCAAGCGTTACGCCGTGCCGGGGCACCAGGAAATCGAAATCGGTTTGGTAAAGCTTTACCGGCTCACAGGCAAGAAGGCGTACCTGACCCTCGCCGTGTTTTTCCTTGACCAACGGGGCCGCCACGAGCACCGCAAGCAGTACGCCGCCACGTGGGCCAATCCGCCGGACTATGCGTATTACCAAGACCACAAGCCCGTAACCGAGCAAACCGAGGCCGTGGGCCACGTGGTGCGGGCCGGATACATGTACTCAGGCATGGCCGACGTAGCCACGCTCACGGGCAACCAAGCGTACATCAATGCCATCCGGACGCTGTGGCAAAACGTGACCAACCAAAAAATGTACATCACCGGCGGGCTGGGGGCCAACCCACACGTGGAGGGCTTCGGCCCCGGCTACGACTTGCCCAACAATGCCTACAACGAAACCTGCGCCGCCATTGCCAACATGCTTTGGAACCAACGGCTGTTCCTGCTTACCGGTGATGCCAAATACATTGACGTGCTTGAAAGGACGTTGTACAACGGTTTCCTGTCCGGCGTGTCGCAGGGCGGCAACTTGTTTTTCTATCCGAACCCGCTGGTCAGCAACGGGGTGAGCAAATTCAACCACGGCTACGCCACCCGCTGCGAGTGGTTCAACACCTCGTGTTGCCCCACCAACGTGGCCCGGTTCCTGCCGTCGCTGCCGGGATATGTGTACGCGCATCAAAAAGGCGACATATTCGTCAACCTTTTCATCGCAGGCACCGGAAAAGTGCAAACCGATGCCGGACTGGTGACGCTGACCCAGCAGACCGATTATCCGTACAGCGGCAAGGTGCGCCTCGCCGTAGAGCCTGCGCCAAACACCCTGCCGCTGACGCTGAAAATTCGGCTGCCCGGCTGGTCCGATGGCCGCCCCGTGCCCGGCGACTTGTACCGCTACACCGACAACGCCAGCCCGAAAATCAGCCTGTCGGTCAATGGCAAGCCGGTTGCCTACACCACCGACAAGGGCTTTGCCGTGTTGAAAAGAACGTGGAAAAAAGGCGATGCGGTTGAACTGAACCTGCCCATGCCCGTCAGAAAAGTGCAAGTCAACGAAAAAGTGATAGCCGTTTTGGGCAAAATTTGCTTAGAACGCGGCCCGCTCGTGTATTGTGTGGAGGCGGCAGACAACGGCGGCGATGTGGAACAAATCAGACTGACCGGAAAAACACGATTCCAAACCGCAACCCGCCCCGACTTGCTGCGCGGCACAACGGTAATCAAAGGCGAGAACGCGGACAAGACTACGTTTACGGCCATTCCGTACCACCTGTGGTCGCACCGGGGGCCGGGCGAAATGGCCGTGTGGCTGCCGACGGAATGAACGGACATCCGTTGGCGGTTTGTGTGTGACAAGTACCCAGTCTTGAGTAGTTAGTCTTGTGTCTTGAGTGAAAAAAGATTACAAATCTCTGGATGTCAGTGCATTAACAATAAGCTTTCTTTTTAAAACAGGCTAAGCTAAATACGCGCAGCCACTTGCCAAGTGAAAACCGTTTCGGCTGTTCCCGCCTGTTGCGGAATTCTGCGATTTTTGCCCAAAACGCCTTGATTGCTATTGCCCACTTGCGACTTACCACTTACGACTTACCACTTGTTTAAACCAATCCTCTTGCTCCAGAAACTCTTTTCCCTTTTCCAAAGCCGCAAGCCCGGTTTCAAAACCGGCGGCCATTCGGTGGCGGGCAAAAAGCCGGTCAACGAGGACAGCTATTTGATCGAGGTTCGGAAAGACACTTGCCTGCTGCTCGTGGCCGACGGCGTGGGCGGCCACGGCCACGGCGACTGGGCCAGCCAAACCTGCGTGCGGATGTACCGCGAGGCGTTCCAACAGATTGACAACTTGAACGACCCAACCACGTTTTTGCGCGAAAACGCCCAAAACGTAGCCCGCCGGGTGCTGCAAAAGCACGCCGAAGACCCGGCGTACAAAAACTGTGGCACCACGCTGACGGGCTTTTTGGTGCAAGACGGCCACTACCACGTCATCAACATCGGCGACAGCCGTTGCTACGCCTTTCGCCCGGACAAGGGGCTGCGCCGCCTCACCAAAGACCACTCGCTGGTGCAGCAGATGATGGACGCTGGCACGCTCACCGAAGCCGAGGCCGCCAACCACCCCTACCGCACCACCATGACCTCGGCCATCGG
>JALOMD010000650.1 GCA_025455595.1 Cytophagales bacterium
GGCAAGGGCGGCGTGGGCAAGTCAACCGTGACGGCCAACTTGGCGATTGCCTTGCACAAACTTGGCGCAAAAGTGGGCCTGATTGACGCGGACATCTACGGCCCGTCCATGCCGACGATGTTTGACACCGAGGGCATGAGGCCGCAAGTGACGCAACGCGAGGGCAAAAACCTCATCGTTCCCATTCACCAGTACGGCGTGAAGTTGCTTTCGATGGGCTTCCTGACCAGCAAGGCCGACGACGCGGTGGTGTGGCGCGGCCCGATGGCGAGTTCGGCCTTGCGGCAGTTCATCACCGATGCCGAGTGGGGTGAGTTAGACTACCTGCTCATCGACCTGCCGCCCGGCACCAGCGACATTCATTTGACATTGGTGCAAACCGTGCCCGTGACCGGAGCCGTGATTGTGACCACGCCGCAAAAAGTAGCCTTGGCCGATGCCCGCCGTGGCTTGGCCATGTTCAAGCAACCGTCTATCAACGTGCCGGTGCTGGGCGTAGTGGAAAACATGGCGTACTTCACCCCTGCCGAACTGCCCGAAAACAAGTATTACATTTTTGGCAAGGCGGGCGGCAAGCAATTGGCCGAGCAGTACCAAGTGCCTTTCTTGGGCGAAATCCCGCTGGTGCAGAGCATCCGCGAAGCAGGCGACAACGGCAAGCCCGTGGTCATGAGCGAATCCGTGGCCGGGCAAGCCTTCCGCGATTTGGCCGAGGAACTGGCCCGGCAAGTCTCGATCCGCAACGCGACGATGGGGCAGACGAAGCGGGTGGAGATAAAGGTTTGATCAGGATTTACAGGATTCAAGGAAAAACAGGATTGGGTGCAAAACCTCACCTCCATCCCCTCCCCGACACATCGGGGCCGGCTTCCTGCTGAAAGGGTGTGTTTCGGGGTTAACCGAGCCTCTCATCCCAACTTGTTCGGTACAAAAGGCTCGTATGGTTGAAAAGTCACCCCTCTCCCGTGGGAAGCCTGCCCCGACGTGTCGGGGAGGGGACGGGGGTGAGGTTTTGCGGATGGTTTTAACAGGATTGAATTTGTAAATTCTGCCAATTCTGCCAATTCTGTTAATCTTGTCTGAAAAACAGAAAAACGAGACTATAAAACAGAAACACATGTTAGTAGTACAGACAAAGGAACAGACTATTCCGAAAATGCTCATTTACGAGGAATGGGACGGAATGCCCGTGTACTACAAGGGCTATCGGCAAGTGCTGAACGGCGAAAAACAACCGGAAGAAATCATGGGTTCCAGTGCATTGCAAACGTATATCGTGTCTGTTATTCTCGGATTCCTCTATAAAAACCTGTCCACGGAGAAGTTTTTCATCGGCACCAACGAAGCCGGGCTGCATTTGGTCAAGGGCACCAATCTTTCGTCGGACATTCTGATTTACGAGAAAAAAAATCTGAAAATCACCAAAGAATCGCTGCATTACTTTGACACGCCGCCTTACATGGTCATTGAAATAGACGTGCAGGCCGATGTAAAAGAGTTGTTTCACACTGAAACAAACTATTTCATTCGCAAAACCAACAAACTGCGTGAGTTTGGTGTCCAAAAAGTGGTTTGGGTTTTCACGGAAGGCAAGCGGTTGGTCATCGCCAACGATGCCAAACACTGGGAAATGGTAACTTGGGACACACCAGTGGAAGTTGCCGAGGGCATATCGTTTGTACTCGAAGACTTGGTCAAGGCGGGCGGATTTGACATTTGAAAACCGAATGTAGTACCCTGAAAAGTTTATTTTGTCAGATTTTTACTAAATTAAGCTTCTGATAATCAAGCAACTACAAACTAAGAAGCCGACTATTTATACTTTTCATGGTATTAGAGGTTGTTTAAAAATCGGTTTTGCAGCGTCCCGACTTGTCGGGATTGCCTAAAACGCCCGTCTGTTGTCTTGGCGTTCGGCGGATTCCGGTCAGACGCACCGCGTGCAGACCTACTTTTCGGAGCGTTTTGGGCAATTTTTGCCCAAAACGTTTCAGTAGAACAAAATTTTAAACAACCTCTTAGAGACTATTTGTAAACAAGCAAATGCTCCACGTTTAGTTTTTCGCTCACAACCTACGACTAATCACCCATGGCTGGGTACTTGGAAACGTTGGGCTAAAATCAATCGTACTTCAATACTGCGTGCTTTTGCCTTGGTGGAGGTTGACCGTCGGTGATGCGGTGGGGTTGCGTTGGTACGACTGCCACGTGCCGTTGGCGAAAACCTCTACGATGCGATAGCCTTTGTAGGCCGTACCCCAATTGCCGCCGAAATGCCCGTCGAAGAAATAGGGCTTGCCGCCGCTCATTTTGCGAAAATCATTGTCGTGGTCGTGGCCGTGGAAGATGGCCGTGACGTTGGGCGTTTTCTCGAGCATTTCGGTTATGGGCGGGCAGTCCACGCCTGCGTCGGTCCAGCGTTTGCTGGGCGGTATGTGCATGAACACAAAAACGCCCTTGCGGTCGGTGTGTTTTTTCAGGCTTTGTCGCAGCCAATCTGCATTTGCGCACAAGTACTCGCCCTTCTCATTCGAGGTGTCGGCCAGCAGGAAAGCGTAGTCGCCCAACGTCAAGTCGTGGTTGGTGGGGTATCCCCAGGTACGTTGCCACTCGGCCTCGGTCACCCGGTCGTGGTTGCCGCGCGTCACGTAGCACGGCGCGGGCATCAACCCGAAGGCCGCCTTTACCTGCGGCAGAAACACGGGGTCGTCGTGAAACAAATCGCCATTTACAAAAACCGCATCCAGCCCTTTTTTGCGTTTCTCTGTTTGCAACCAACGGTTCAGGTTCTCGAAATCCTTGGCATAAGGCGTGTCGGGCTGGCCGTAG
>JALOMD010000651.1 GCA_025455595.1 Cytophagales bacterium
GGCGTGGCCCTGGCATCTTCATGGCTGTGCGGATACGTTTTTCAAAACCGTGAAAATGCGTTTCGGGCAATTTTGACCGAAACCGTGCGTAACATCAGTGAATAACTGTCCAATGGCTGCCGTTTTAGGCAAATTTTGCCCAAAACGCACGACTGACCACTGACGACTAACCACTTTTTTGCGATTCGCTGACAAAACCGTTTGGATTACCGGAGCTTCGTCGGGCATCGGCGAGGCGTTGGCGTATGCCTTCGCCCGCGAAGGTGCCCGCTTGGTGCTGTCGGCGCGGCGGGCCGACGAACTCAACCGCGTGGCCCAAAAAACCGGCCTTCCCTCCGACCGGATTTTGGTGCTGCCGCTCGATGCCGAGCAACCCGACACTTTTGCGGCACATGTGCAAACCGTTTTGGGCAAATTTGGCCGAATTGACGTGCTGGCCCTCAGTGCGGGCATCAGCCAACGGTCTTTCGCCAAAGAAACGAGCTTGGCCGTTGACCGCCGCGTGATGGAGGTGAACTACTTCGGCGTGGTCGGATTGGCGAAAGCGGTGCTGCCGATTTTCGTCGGGCAGCAAGACGGGCATTTTTTGGTCACCAGCAGCGTGGTCGGCTACATCGGCACGCCCATGCGGTCGGCATACGCGGCTTCCAAACACGCCCTGCACGGCTTTTTCGACTCGCTGCGGGCCGAGCATTGGCGCGACAACGTGCGGGTGACGATTGCCTGCCCCGGCTACATCAAAACGGCCATTTCCATCCACGCCGTCAACGAAAAAGGCGAGCCGTACAACCGGATGGACGACAACCAAGCCCGTGGCATGTCCGCCGAAGCTTGCGCCGCCCGGATGCTGCGGGCCGTGGCCCGCAACCGCGAGGAAATCTACGTCGGCGGCAAGGAAATCTTCGGCATTTATCTGAAACGTTTTTTCCCCAAGCTGCTTTCTCGCATCATCCGCAACTACAACATCCGCAGCCGCGAGGTTTAGAGGTTTGCCGTTTTGAGCAAAAATCGGCCAAAACGTAATCTTCGGGCAAACGTCTTTCCGACTCAGCATCCGCCTCCGGATGAAACCCACCGCAAACCTTCTGCGTGTAAGGTAACACGCCAAAAAGTCGCTTTGGACGCAAGACTTTTGGCATAATATTGCCTTCGTTTTTAACCGACAGACTACACACATGAAAAAAAACTTCATTGTCACGCTTTTTTTTGCAATGCTCGCCGGGCAAACCTTCGGGCAGATCTCGTTTGGTGCCAAAGCCGGTGCCAATTTTGCGTCCGGTACGTCACGTGTCGTCGGGCAGAAGATCGACATCAGTTCCGTCACGGGTTTCCACGCCGGTGGCATCGTTGACATCGCACTCAACGACTATGTTTCGATTCAGCCCGAACTGCTTTTCAGCCAAAAGGGCGGCGAAGGCCGTTTTTTGAGCGGCAACATCCTGCTCACAGACCGAACCAATTATTTGGAACTGCCCCTGAGCATCGTGGGCAAAGTGGAGGCCGGGCCGGGCAAGGTGTTTGTGGGAGCCGGTGGCTACGCCGCTGCACTGCTGGGTGGCCGTCGTCGCACCGAAACCAATATCTTCATCGGCACCGTGACCGATACACGTGATATCCGGGTGGGGAACACGGACGACGATGAGTACCGTCCGCTTGACTTCGGGCTGAATTTCAAGGCCGGCTACGAATTCGACTTCGGCGTGTTCGTCAGCGGCAACTACAGCCTCGGCCTGTATAATCTCGTCCCTGACGGCGACGAAGACAACTACGTGCGCAACGGCTACATCGGCATCTCGGTGGGCTACTTGTTCCGCAACAAGTGATTTTGAAGCACGGATTTTAGGTCAGAAGTCAGAGGTGTTTTGGGCAAAAATTGCCTAAAACGCCGGATTGTAGCACATGCTTTAGCCTATGCGCCGCCAAAGGCGGGTTTCCACTGTTAAAAACACACCGTTTCGCATTCGAACTGCGGCCAAGAAATGCTACGCATTTAGCTTCGCTGAACTTGCGTGCGTTTCGCACAGGCTAAAGCATGTGCTACTAATAAAGCGTTTTGGGCAAAAATTGTCAAATCCCGCAACCGGCGGGAACGCCTAAAACGATCTTCCATAGAACACGAAAGGCTCCGCTGCTTTGCAAACGGAGCCTTTCGACTTTTCTATTCTTCGGGCCGTCAAAACACCGCCGCATTAATTCAGAATTATGAATTCAGAATTCTGAATTGGTACGAGTGCCAAGAAGTTCTCTAAAATCCTCGCCCCCACGTTGCTGCTGATTTCGGCGTGAAACTGGGCGGCGTGGAAATTGCCCTTGCGTAGCATGGCCGAGTATTCCAATCCGTAGTCGGTTTTGGCCACGGTGTGTTCGCAGAGCGGGGCATAGTAGCCGTGGTTGTAATAGACGTAGGCATGCTCGGCAAGGCCGTTGCAGAGGGGGCTGCGCAGGTCGTAAATCTCGTTCCAGCCGGTTTGCGGCACTTTGAGGCCGTTGGCCGCCGGAAAACGCTTCACTTCCACGTCAAAGATGCCGAGGCATTCGGTGTCGTTTTCTTCCGAATACCGACACATGAGTTGCATGCCCACGCAGGTGCCCAAGACCGGTTGCGTCAGCGTCGGGATGATTTTGTCCAGACCCGTTTTTCGCAAATAATTCATCGTGGAGCGGGCCTCGCCCACGCCGGGAAAAATCACCTTGTCGGCTTGCCGCAGCGTGGCTTCGTCGTCGGTGTACACCGGGTCAATGCCGAGCCGTTGCAGCGCGTAAATCACCGACTGCACGTTGCCGGCGTTGTATTTGATGATGGCTACGTTCATGTGGTCTTGTGTGACAACAAAGGAACGATATGCTGTGGAACGATATGCTGTGGAACGATATGCTGTAAAATGGCACCTTTGCTCAAAATAATCATCGGGAGGAAGGTTTAGGTTTGGCGACTCAAAACCATCCCCCTTTTGGGCATTTTGCAAAACCTTAAACAGTCTCAATGTGACTGTTTAAGGTTTTGCAGAAGCGTAATTTGTCATTCCGACCAAAGGGAGGAATCGGGCC
>JALOMD010000652.1 GCA_025455595.1 Cytophagales bacterium
ACCGTGTACGAGCTGTTGGCATCGGCGTAAATCGTCACTCCGTCGCCGAGTTGTTTGCGCAACGCCGGAATCAGCAGCCGGGAACGCCGGTCGTCTTCGGGCGTGTTCCGCATCCGGCCCCCAACTTTGATTTTAATAGCCTTGGCTCCGGTTTCGGCCAGCTTCTGGCCCAGTTGTTCGGCTTCCTGTTCGGGCGTGGTTTCGCGGGTGAGGCTGGACAGATACACCGGCACCTGCGAACGGATTTTCTCGCCCAGCAACCGATGCACCGGCGTTGCGGCTGTTTTGCCGAGCAAGTCCCAAACGGCAATTTCCACGTGGCCGACGCAGTTCCAGAACGGCATCCCGGCGTATTTGTAGTTACTGTTCACGCGATAGACTTCCTCGGTCAGAAAAACGATGTCGCGGGCATCTTTTCCGGTGAAAAACGGCACCGCCAAGCCGTTCAGCAGCGAGCCGAGGTTGTTCATCCGGTCGTTGCACTGCGTGATGCCGGTTGCGCCGTCTTTGGAAACCACCCGCACAAACAATTCGCCCTGCGTGCGAACCAGTTCGACGGTCTGAATGACAACGGGTTTTTTGAGCTTTTCGTAGATTCTGGCACGGATGGCTTCCTCCAAAATGGTATCTCCCGCTAAAGACGGGATTGTTAATTTTGAAAACCCGAAACCTGCCTGTCCGAAGGAGAGTATGGAAAGACCGGTCAGTGAAGCTATTTTCAGAAAATCGCGGCGGTGCAAGTGCATGTTGTCGGCTGGGTTTGTCGTTCTTCTACTATGACGATTTTCTGTTGTGTTTCCCTGAGAAAATCATCACCATGTCTCGGAAAAATTGTAAAAATGCAGATTTGACAGGTTTTCCTATTACAAGAACTGTCGTTACTGGTTTTTTGAGGGACTGTACGGAAATATACTGCGGTACATTTGAATTTGCGCGTTAATTGAACCGTCATTGCGAGGAGGAACGACGAAGCAATCTGCCGCCGGTAGCCACGCGAGTGTTTCTGAGCCGTTTTTTCTGTCCAAACGTGCATTCTGACAGGAACGCGAGCCTTGGGGAAGCGTGTTGCCGAGCCTGTGAGAATGAGATTGCCATCCCGACTCGTCGGGGCAGGCTACCATTCCGCTTCGCTGCATGGCTCGCAATGACGGTCATTTCTAACGCGTTTTGGGCAAAAATTGCTCAAAACGGCAAAAGACAGTAAAGCCACTCGCCAAACGTTATTTAAGCGGATTCTCGAACCATACCACACTGAAAAACGACTGCGGCTTTCCGGCATTGAAGTGGTAGTGTTCTTCCACGTTGCCCACAATGTCCATGTCCCCGTCGCGGTCCACGTCCGAGAAAAGGCAGTGGTCCCATTTTTCGCCGATCCATTGGTGGTAAGAGTTGTAGCCGTCGGCCATCTTGATGGCGTGATACGTCCAGTTGTCGGCGGTGGGTTTGCCGCCCGTGTATTCCATCCAGAACACCGATGCCTTGTCGGCGGGCAGCCGTCCGTCGTTGTGAATCAACATGCCCACGATGTCCAGTTTGCCGTCTTGGTTCACGTCGTGGAACTTGATGGGGCGACCAATCCATTGCACCAAGTCCGGCTTTTTGATGGGCAGGTGTTCCCACGCCACGGGCTTACCGGGCTTTTTGAGGAACACATGCACAAAGTTTTGGGTCTGTGTACACAAGTCGGTCAATCCGTCGCCGTTCACGTCGCCCACGCCCACTTGCGGCTTGGCGTAGAAGGCGGTGTTTTTCCAAATCGAATGCTGTTTCCAAGGTTGGCGCAAAGCGGGTGATTTCTCGCCCGGATTCTCGTACCAATACAGTTCCTCCTCAAACTCAGGCGTGTCCCAGTCGGCGTTGGCATCCACAATGTCGCGGTCACCGTCCTGATCCACGTCGGCCAGCACAAAACCGTGTCCGTCCAGAGCCTTGGGGTCAATGTAGCGGATTTTCCATTGCGACAGGTTGCGCCGCGCCGCCTTGTCCTGGGGGCATTCGAGCCAGAACAGGCCGCAGTATTCATTGGTGACCGAATGCCGCCGCCCGCCGATGAGTACGTCCGTGCCGCCGTCGCCGTTGAGGTCGTGGCATTCGGCGTACAGGAACTGCTTGCCTTCGGTGCCGGGCACGATACCGGCGTTTTTCCAGGCGGCTCCGTCGGTCACTTTCGCTTTGCCGGGCGACCAGAAAAACCGCACGCCGGTCTTGTAACCGCGTTCGAGGTCGTCGCCCTCTACCACCACGAAATCCTTGCTGCCGTCGCCGTCCAAGTCGCCGAGACAGGAATATTCCGGGTTGCCGGTCTTGCCCAGCATCACGCGCGGCCACTCCTTGCGCACTTGCGCCACTCCGGGATGGAACACGATGGTCTGGAAACCCTCGTGTTCGTCAATCACCGAATAGTCGTCGAACCCGTCGCCGTTCACATCGCCGGGGTTCAGCGAGTTGGCAATCAGGTACTGGTTGTTTATCGGGTGCATGATCCAAGGCTTGCGCACGGCCTCGGTATCGGAACGGAAACCGAAAACAAACATGCCGACAATGGCCAATAACGTGTATTTCCAAGATGTTTTCATGCTTTTTTCTGAGCGTTTTTATTAGAATTACTATAGGCCAACCACCGAGGCCTGTGGTGGTTTTCAATTGATAAATCGCTGAAAATCAACGCTTCTTTAATTCAGCATCCTGAATTAGTTAGGACTTTCGCTGGTAGCTCCGAATACCATTGACTTCGTCGAATCTTCGATTTCGGAGCTACAAGCAGTATTATCTACCTGTTACCTGACTCGTAATTTCGTCATAATTTATGACGATTTTCTG
>JALOMD010000653.1 GCA_025455595.1 Cytophagales bacterium
GAAGACATTGCCGATGCCGCCCAACGCGCCGGACTGGACTTGGACGAACTCATTGCGTTCGCCATCCGCCATCAAAACGTGTGAGGTTTTTCGTTTGGCGTTTACCGTTTTGGGCAAAAATTGCTTAAAACGCTAACCGCCAAACGGTAAACGTAAAACGGTAAACGTTCAAGGAAACACCGCCACCATTTCAATCTCGATGAATTTGTCCGGGTGCACCAGCGAAGCGATGCCCAGCGTGGAGCGAGTGGGCTTTACCGGGTTCTCTTTGGTGCCAAAGTACTTCGCATACGCATCGAACCAACCTTGGTAGTCGGGCTTGTTGTCTTTGAAGTGGTCGGGCGTGATGTAGATGCGCAGCATCAGCACGTCTTTGAAACCCAGTCCCCTCGCTTTCAGCACCTTCTCAAAACTTTTCAGAATATCCAACGCCTGCGTCTTGGTGTCGCCATAGCGGGCGGGGGTGCCTTCTTTTGCCGTGCTGTCAGCGATGCCTGCGGTTACGCCGCTCGTCCAGAGCAGTTTCTTGTTGGCGGGCACGATTGCCCCCGATGAAATGGACGAGGTGGGGCTTCCATAAAATTCGACGGTTTGGCCGAAGGCGCAACTACCCGCCGCCAAAAGCAGCAGGTTTAAAATTATGTGTTTCATTCGTTTGGTGTAATGGTTTGATTTGTATATAAAATTGTGTTTTGAATGTAAATATTAAAATTATATTCTACATAAATAAAATAATTACAACTATTCTATTGTTTTTATTTCAAGTTTGTCATCTTGCACAAGCAATGTTGTTCCGTAGCCGCAGCGGAACGCTTCTCTCACCTCTCCATACCTTTTCCTAAAAAAATGAACCGACGTACCTTCTTCCAAAAGATGGGCTTGGGTGGCATTGCGGTTGCCGCCGGAACTGCCTGCACCCCGCACGCTTACGTGGACAAGCATTTCAACATTAGTTTGGGCAAGTATCGCATTCCCAAGCTACGCCTCTCCCTGGATCGGATTGTGAAAGAAACCGTGGGGTTGCGGCCTTTCCGGGCATCCGGGCCGCGCCTCGATTGCGAAATGTTGGGCAACAAGACCATTGTGCACAACTACGGCCACGGCGGCAGCGGGTGGTCGTTGTCATGGGGCACGGGCAACATCGCCCGCCAAAAAGTGCTTGCCACCGGCGAACGCACCGTTGCCGTGTTGGGTTGCGGCACGGTGGGCATTGCCACGGCGCGACTGCTACAGGAAAGCGGCTGCGAGGTGACCATCTACACCAAAGACATGCCGCCCAACGTCACCAGCAACCTGGCCACCGGCACTTGGTCGCCGGCCTCGCGGGTGTGCGACCCGGCCAAGGCGACACCAGCCTTGCGCCAAGTTTGGGAAGAAGCCACTCGGTTTTCGTTCAAGCGATACCAGTTCATGCTGGGTCTGAACGACATTGCCTGCTGGGTGGACGAATACAACGTCTATCCCGACGGCATTCCGGCCAAACCCGATGCCGGCTCTGGTGCCGAGGTGTTCGACATACCGGGTATCTTGCCCGAACGCGTCCGGCTCACGGCCCGCGAGCATCCGTTCAGAGCCGATTATGTCACGCGCCGCTCCAACATGATGTTCAACATTCCGGCGTATTTGCACCATCATTTGAGTTCGTTCATGCTCTTCGGGGGCAAGGTGAAAATCCGCGAAATCAAGGCACTCGAAGACATAGACGAGCTGCCCGAAAAAACGGTGGTCAACTGCATGGGGCTGGGAGCCAAGGCCGTTTTCAACGACGAGGAACTTACGCCAGTATCGGGGCAGTTGTCGTGCCTGATTCCGCAGCCCGAAGTGCAGTACAAACTCATCACAAAAGGAGCCAATTTGATTGCCCGCAAAGACGGCATCTATCTGGGTGGCAACGGTATCGTAGGCAACTGGGATACCACGCCCAGCCGCGAACAAACTGAAAAAGTGGTGACCGTGCTGCAAAAACTCATGGCCGAAATGCGCGGGTAAAAGTTGCGATCTGTTTTACGTTTTGGGCAAATCCTGCCCGTCCGGCGGGTCTGCCTAAAACGCCACTGCCGGAACTACCCTTTTCAACTGTTACATGCGCCGCTCGCCGAACAATTTGGCAAAAGGCAAGAAGAAATTGAAAACAATTATCGCTTGGAAACGGTTTACGTGTTAATTTTACAGACCCCTTCTTTTAAGCTGTTCGCGTTGGTTTTTCGGACTGCAAAGGCAATGCACGCCTTGTCTTCGCAGGTTGTCCCCCTCGAATCAACCCAAACAGCTCTTTGAACGAGAAACCGAGAAATAGCAGTGATTGTGTCAGTATGAGATTGCTTGAGAAAGCTCCGCTGGAAGCAGACGTAAGGCGGCGGCAAAAATTTATTCGTATTGTATCTTGGGTTTGCTTGCTGGTGACTGCCGTTTTTCTGCCGTTGCCCGCTTATTTTGGCGTTGGTCTCTTGTACATTCCCATAGGCCTCATCTGCCTTGCATTGTCAGCGGGGCTTTATTTGAACGCACGCGGCTATGTATCGTTAGTGGGCAACATAATGCCGTTCTTTCTCAGCGTTTTGCTGTTCTGTGTCACGTTTTTGCAAGGCATGGATACCGGCACCTACCTGTATTTCATACCGCTGCTCGTAGCCATCCCGTTTTTCATTGACCACCGCGACAGAGGGCAACTGGTCTTCCACATGGCCCACCCCACTGTTTTCATGCTCATCCTCACCTTGTCCGAAGGCTATTCGCTTGTTCCTGAGTTGACGGCCGGCGACCCGGACATTTCTTTCAAAATAGGCTTGGTCGTGGTCGTGTTCCTGTGCCAGTTTGCGCCGGCAGAACGAGGAGCTGACCAAGATCAACCAGGAGCTCGACCGGTTCGTCTATAGCGTCAGCCACGATTTGCGCGCCCCGGTGGCCTCGGCCCTGGGCCTGGCGGATTTGATGGGCCAGGAGACCGACCTGTCCGAGCTGCACGAGTACAACCGCGTGATGGAGAAGAACCTGCGCCGCCTGGACCGCTTCATCGCCGACATCCTCGACTACTCCCGTAACGCACGCTTCGACGGCCGAATCCATCAACTTGGAAGAAGAGGTGCGCGAGACGGTGCAACAGTATAGCTTCATGGAAGAGGCTGCGCAAGTGACGGTGAATATCTGCGCCGAGCAATCTGAGGATTTCCACACCGACCGCTACCGACTGCGGGTGATTCTGAACAATTTGGTTTCCAACGCTTTGCAATACCAAAACCCTACGCAAATGCACAAACGGCTGGACATATCGTGCCGCGTAGTTGCGGGCAACGCCCTGGTGAAAATACGGGACAACGGCATCGGCATTGCGTCACAAGATTTGGATCGGATCTTCGAGATGTTCTACCGGGCCAGTTCAATGTCGTCGGGTTCGGGACTGGGGCTGTACATCGCCAGAGAGTCGGCGGCCAAGATCGGCGGCACCATCCGCGTCGTTTCCGAAGAAGGTCAGTTCACCGAGTTTACCGTTGAGATTCCTAAAAAAGCTGTACGTTAGCTGGCGGCCCGCGTTTTGGGCAATTTTTGCCCAAAACGCAACTTATAACCGTTTGATTATCAGTTTATAACAACTCTATTATTCAAAATTCGGCATTCAACATT
>JALOMD010000654.1 GCA_025455595.1 Cytophagales bacterium
GCGTGTCGAAATCCTTGATGATGCCGTGCTGCGAGTTGCACATCACATTTTGCGACAACAAAAAGCCTTTGGCCGAGCTAATCATGGCCGCGTAGCTGTTGTAAATGCTGTCGGCGAAAGATCCGTCGGCCAGCGTTTCGCGTGCCCAGCCCAGCTTCTCCTCCGACTCGTAGAACAGCGTCGCCACCAAGTCAATCACCACCCCGGCGCATTCGCCTACGCCGATGGCCGTCTCGTACTGTTCGGTGCGGCCCCAGTCCACATGATCAAGCGGCGTGAGGTTTTCGAGGCTCGCCAGCGGTTTCAGCAGCTTGTAGAAGTAGTCTTTGCCCTGCCGTTGGTAATAATTGTTGAAATACTCGCCCTCGGCGGCTTGGGCTTGGTAGTCGTCGAGAAGCCAGCGCAACACATCGGGGCCGCGCCGGGCGGGCACCTTGATGATTTTGTTCCCGCGCCGTCGCCCAGCACGCCGCCGCCCAGCAGCACCTGCACGGCGGGCAGCACCGCCGCGCCTTTCTTGATGCTGCTGCCGTGGAAACCGATTTGGCAGATGCTGTGCTGGCCGCAGCCGTTCATGCAGCCGCTGATTTTGATTTTAATGTCTTGGTTATAGACCAAATCCGGGTATTCCTCGTTCATCACCCGCTCCAGTTCGGCACTGATACCCGTGCTGCTGGTGATGGCCAAGTTGCAAGTGTCGGTGCCGGGGCAGGCCGTCACGTCGGCGGTGCTGTCGAAGCCCGGATCGGCGAGGCCGATGGCCGCCAGAGCCTCGTAAACGGCAGGCAAATTTTCAGGCCGGACGAACTTGAGCAGCAGGCCTTGGTTCACCGTCACGCGGATGTCGTCGGCGGCGTATTGCTGCACAATCGGGGCCAGCAACCGCGCCTTCTCGGTGGACAAATCGCCGAGATGCACCTTGATTTGAACGGCGTAGTAGCCGCGCTGTTTCTGCTCGAACACATTGGTACGCAGCCAAGAAGCCCCACCCCACCCCTCCCCAAGGGGAGGGAGAAGCCCCACCCCAGCCCTCCCCTTGGGAAGGGAGTTGTTTTTCTCCTCCCCCGTGGGGGAGGTCGGGAGGGGGCTTGATTTTGTCTTCAACGCCTTCTGCTCTTGCGCCACCAAGTCCATGAACGCTTCGAAGCCCAGTTCCTCGACCAAGAACTTAAGGCGGGCCTTGTGGCGGCGGTTGCGTTCGCCGTACCGGTCGAACACGCGCACCACGCCCTCGGCAAACGGGATGATTTGGTCTTCGGGCAGGAACTCGTACGCCACGTGGGCCAGGTACGGCTGCGCCCCCAAGCCGCCGCCCAGCAGCACTTTGAAGCCGCGTTGCTCGGTGCTGTTCTCGGTGCGCAACTTGGGGATGAAACCCAGGTCGTGCATGAACGTGAAGCCCGTGTCGCGGTCACTGCTCGAAAAGGCGATTTTGAACTTGCGGCCCAGTTCTTGGCTCACCGCGTTGCGTAAAAAATACCGGAACATGGCCTCGGCGTAGGGCGACACGTCGAACGGCTCTTCGGGGTCAATGCCGGCTGAGGCCGAGGCGGTTACGTTGCGAACCGTGTTGCCGCACGCCTCCCGGATGGTGATGTCGTCGGCTTCGAGCTTGGCCCAGAGTTCGGGGGTTTTGTCGAGGCTCACGAAGTGGATTTGCACGTCTTGCCGGGTGGTCAGGTGCAGGTTGCCGGTGGCGTACTCGTCGCTGACATCGGCGATGCGCAACATCTGCTTCACGGTCATTTTGCCGAACGGCAGCTTGATGCGAATCATCTGCACGCCGGGCTGCCGCTGGCCGTAAATGCCCCGTACCAGCCGCAGGCTGCGGAATTTCTCCTCGTGTATCTTGCCTTCGCGGTACAGGCGGATTTTTTTCTCCAAGTCCACAATGTCTTTCTCGACAACGGGGTTTTCGTGTTCGGTGCGGAAGCTTTGCATGACGCTTTGGGAGTGAATGAAACGCCCCGCCGAAAATGTGTGGCAGCGGGTTTAAAAAGCTTTTACATATTTTGCCTATAAATTTACTATGGAATAAGACGAATGTCAATCCGTGAGCCAATTATTTGAAGGAAATGTTAGGATTGTTTAATTAGATACTGTTAAAGTTATATTCTGTTCGCCGAACCGTCTGAGAGGCAAGTAGGCGTTTTGAGCAAAAATTGCTTAAAACAGCGAAACCTCACCCCCGTCCCCTCTCCCATGGGAGAAGGGTGACTTTTCAACCATGCGAGTCTCTGGTACAGACGTGTTCAAAACAATAGGCTCGGATAGCCCAAAAACACACCCCTCTCCCGTGGGAGAGGGGACGGGGGTGAGGCCCAACGCAAAACGATAAACGATAAACGCAAAACGTGCTAACTTAGCGGCTCCATTGAGAAACACCGAACCATGAGCAAAGAAAAATTCACCCGCTTGCAGTCCACCATTGTGCCGCTGCCTATTGAGAACATAGACACCGACCAAATCATCCCGGCTCGTTTCCTGAAAGCCACCACTCGCGAAGGCTTCGGCAAAAACTTGTTTCGCGACTGGCGTTACGTGAACGACGACGAAAACCAGCCCAAGGCCGACTTCGTACTGAACGACCCGACGTACACGGGCCAAATTCTGGTGGCAGGCAAGAATTTCGGCATGGGCAGCAGCCGCGAACACGCCGCATGGGCCATCCACGACTACGGCTTCCGGGTGGTGGTGTCCAGCTTTTTCGCCGACATTTTCAAAAACAACGCCCTCAATACGTTCCTGTTGCCCGTGCAGGTGTCTGAGGGGTTTCTGAAGGAAATCTTCGCCGCCGTCGACCGCAATCCGGCCGCCACGCTTACCGTTGACTTGGAAGCCCAGACCATCGCCCTTGGTGGCGGCACCGTTGAGCCGTTCGACATCAACCCGTACAAGAAGGCGTGCCTGCTCAACGGCTACGACGACATTGACTACCTGCTCAGTCTCGAAACCGAAATCCGGGCCTTTGACGCAAGCCGCGTATGAGAAGTTGTCTAAAAAATCAGCATTCGGTTATAGAGGTTGTCTAAAGTTTCACGCAGGCTTAGAATGGTATAAAAACCGACAGACTTTCACTTCGGAATAGTGCCATTCAGCGAACCTCCGACTGTCCGTTTTGAGCAAAAATTGATAAATCCCGCAAGCGGCGGG
>JALOMD010000655.1 GCA_025455595.1 Cytophagales bacterium
TTTTTCATCGGAAAAATGAGTAAGTGAGTAGATGAGCAAATGCTTAAATAACTGCTTGGCAAACAATTTGTTAGCCAAGCAAACTCTTTCGACTACATGTGCTCAAATATTTTCCCGAATATACCACAAAACCAGCAAAATAGCCCCCACCCGGCCTCCCCCTTGGGGGAGGAGAAAAGAATTTCGTATTCCGCAATCCGCCCTCCGAAATTTCACCCTCCCCTTGGGGAGGGTGGGGTGGGGCCTTCGCAAAAGCAAAAGGGGCGTTTTAGGCAAAAATCGCCCAAAACGCCCGTCTCTGTCCACCATTCACTTGTCGTTTTTCACTTGTCAAGCTATTTCCTTGAATGCGTCGGCGAACATCTTCATTTGCTCCATGGTACCGAGGCTCACGCGGCACCAGTTTTGGCCCGCGTACTGCCATTCGGTGCGGATGCTCACACCACGTTTGGCCATTTCCTGTAGGAAACGCTTGCCGTCCATCTTGATGGGAAACAACACGAAGTTGGTGGCCGACGGCAGGTACGTGTAGCCTTGGTCTTTGAGCGTCTTGTACAAAAACGCCTTCGATTCGTTGTTTTTGGCGATGGAATACTTGATGAATTCCTTGTCCTGGTAACTCACCAAGGCCGCTTGCGCCGAGGTGGCACTGATGGCACTGGCACCGGGCGTAAACTTGTTGATTTCCTTGATCATATCCGGCTGGCCGACCAGATAGCCCACGCGCAGCCCGGCGAAGCCGTGTACTTTCGAGAAGGTGCGGGCGATGAGTACATTCTTGCCTTTGCGCACCAGTTCCATCATGGTTGTCTGCTTGGGGTCGGCAGCGTAGTCAATGTAGGCCTCGTCCACGAAAACGGGCTTCTTGGCCGACATCGCCTCGCAAAAAGCGGCGAGTTTGGGGCCGTTGGCGATAATGCCGGTGGGATTGTTGGGGTTGCAAATGTACACCAGCGAAGTCTTGTCGTTCACCCGCGCGGCCATTGCGTCGAAATCGTAGTCGAAGTCTTTGGTCAGGGGCACTTTTTCGGAGGCACAGCCGATTTCGGTGGCCGCCCGTATCAATTGCATGTAGCTAAGGTCGCCCGACAGGATGTGGCTGCCCGTACCGACCTTGAAGGCGTTGTACAGGGCCGTTGCCGTGAGCAGCCCGCCCGAACCGGCACCGAGCAGCACGCATTCTTCGGCCACGTTTTCTTCTTTGGCAATCAGCTTGCGCAGTTGCATCAGGGCTTCGCGCGGGTACAGGTAGCTGTCCGCAATGGCTTCGGTCAGGGCCTTTTTGGCCTTGTCCGACGGGCCGAACGGGTTTTCGTTGGCCGAAAGGCGGGCCTTGATCACCGGCAGGTCGGCCAAGAAGGCGCGGCGGCGCGTGTCCGCAACGGCTTGCATATTGCTGCCCAAAACAGCCGAACCGGCCATCAAGGCACTCAGGCGCAGCCATTGCCGGCGGCCCAACGAGGTGTGTGTAGAGCTTTGCTTCATCATGTTTGTTTTGTTTGAAGTTGCCGGGCTTCACCGAACAACGGTTTGGTTTGGTTGTAAAAGAGAACAATTTGAAGTACGATTTACGAAGTACGAGTTTCAGGTCAGAGGTCAGAACTCAGAGGTCAGAAGCGTTTTGAGCAATTTTTGCCCAAAACGCCTGTTTACTCATTCTATCATTCACTCATTCAAAATTGAATTCGTACCTCGTAAATCGTACTTCAAAGGATTGCCCGGCCTGAACTCGCCCTGCGGAATGGGCCGCATTAATTCCGTGAAGGGCAAGTCCAGCCGGATGTTTTGAGTATTTTTCAAGGAACGCAGCAAAAGACCCGGCTGGTTGTGACCGGTTTTGCCGCTACGGATGTGTCGCGTTAGCGGGGACTCGCAAATGAATAGGCGAATATTGCGCGTTTTCGTTTTTTATCAAAATTTTATGCTGATTTTTTTTAAAAAATTTTATTATTAATCTTTAATTAAGATTTTTATCGAAATAAAAACAAAGTCAATTGATAATTATTACTTACGGTAAATACCTAAATTCGGGTGTTCGCGTTGGCGTTTTAGACATTTTTTGCCCAAAACGCCTTCCGGCAAAAAAGCCAAGCCTATCCTTTGCGTTCTTGGCGAAAACTTTTGCGCCTTTGCGTGAAACTCTTTTTTTCTCGCAAAGGCGCAAAGAAAAAACGCGAAGCACGCCAAGAAAATAGCCGAAGCATTTAATTTTCAGTCACTTACCATTGTTTTTTACTGACAACTGACCACTAACGACTGACGACTCATTATGCGCAACTCATTGATTATTCGGCTGGCGGTGTTGCTGGCACTGTTCGGGTCGGCGGCGTTTGGGCAAGGCAGCAAACGCCTCACGTCCAACGAGTGGGTCACGTTGTCGAAGGTGACGTACAAAGCTTCGAAAGACGCTTACGGCGACATCAACGTGCCGGTGTTCAGTGCGGATGTGAAGGCAATGTCCGGGAAAGTGGTCACGCTGCCCGGCTACATCATTCCGCTGGACGGCATCGAGGGTGCCTTCAAGGCCGACCATTTCGTGCTGTCGTCGCTGCCGGTGGAGGCGTGTTTTTTCTGCGGTGTGGGCGGCCCGGAAACGGTGGCGGAGGTACAGATGAAAAGCCCGGTGGAATACACAAAAAAGCCGGTTCGTCTGAAAGGAAAGCTGACGCTCAACGCGGATGACCCGTACCGGATGATTTACATTCTGGAAGATGCGGAGTTTGTCGGGACAGCGCAGTGAACGCGTTTAGCGTTTAGCGTTTAGCGTTTAGCGTTTAGCGTTTAGCGTTTAGCGTTTAGCGTTTAGCGTTTGGGGGGCTTGTCTGTAGAGATACAGAAAATTTACAGAAAAAAGCTCCGTATGAGCGAACCCAGTTGCGTAATCGGGCCGCTCCTACGGAGCTTTTGGCTTGAGGAAATGTTGTTTTCTACAAACGGTACGCCCCTACGGGGCTGGATCGCCGTTCTGGGCAATACCGCCGATTGCGGCATCTTCGATTTTTGCTTAAAACGGCTGCTTCAAAGTTCATCTCTGCAAAGTCACTGTGTATTGGTAAGTGTCGAACAAATGCACGCCTTTGAAAACGAATTTTTTCACCGACTGATTTTCAGGTGACAGAACAGAGATTCTCTGTATGCCAAGCAAATCTTCGTCGCCGAGGTATTTGTTGAGGCCACTCTGTTGTTTGGTTTGGTACGCAGCGAACACTTCCTTCAAATACACCCGTACAATCGGCTCTATTTCTTTCAAGTTTCTCTCCGAATCCATTTCAAGCAACACAAGAACCCATTCGCGAACCAATGGCGATACCGGCGTGGGTAGCGAATCCCGGATTGTCCGGTGCGCATTGTCCAAAACAACGAGCCGACGAATCATCGGCTCAGGCTGCGCCAATGAATCATGCACGGTATAAACCAGCAGCAGGATTTCATCGTTTCCGCTGGAAACGCGGGAAACATCTTCGGTCAGGTCGTCGGCGGCAAGGGTGAGTTGCCACGCACCTTTGACTGAAGAAGGCGCAGGTTCGGCAATTGGGTGACTGGCGGGGAGTTGGCTGCTGCGGCACGCCGGAAACAGGAAAACAAGGCAAACCCATATCAGTTTGCTGTTTTTCAGAAAGAGCCGAGTGACAGAGGATTTCAATGAAGCGTCGGGGTGACGTAATTTGGTTTTCCGAATAGTGGTGACTGGGCGGCGTTTTGGGCAAAAATAGCCCAAAACGCCGGATGCCCTGTTCCGCACGAACGGTCATTTTCGTAGGGGCATCCCTCGCGGATGCCCTCTCTCGCACAGGCTCGGTTTCCTACAATCCGAGCCTACGGGAAACAAAGGGCGGGAGCCTGCCCCGACAAGTCGGGGGCAAGCCCCGCCCCTACCCGTTCATCATTCCCTCAAATCCCCTTCCGATAATCCAGCGGCGGTTTGCGGTCACCGACGAGCGGCTTGTATTGGAAATCCTTGCCGCGTTGTTTGAGGAATTCAGCTTTGGCTTGCTCCACTAATTTGGGATTGCTGAACAAATCCACGCCCGTCATGGCGATGGTTTTTGCAGCGTTCAACATACCTTTCAAGCCGATGGTCATGCCGTCGGCGGCGGTGGTTTGCCACGTGTGGGCGGCCGTGCCGGGAACCCACGTGGCCGTGCCCAAGCCCGTAGTCGGAATCAGCCAGCTCACGTCGCCTACATCCGTAGAGGCAGGGAAGAAACTTAGTTTGAAAGGCTGCACGGCCTTTGCCATATCCAGCGGAGGAGCCTGATAGCCAAAGGTTTCTTGGATTTTTTGGGCGAAATCTTTCTCGTAGTCATTGTAAACCACGCCGCCCACTTTGGTCAAGTTGGCGTGCATGGCTTTGGCG
>JALOMD010000656.1 GCA_025455595.1 Cytophagales bacterium
CCCATCGGGCCGGTGGACATTGTGGTGGAACGCAACCGCATCAAGTCCGTGCGCACCGTGGGCTATCCCGGCGTGCCGATTGACGCGGAAAGCCGCCCGAAAGCCAATCCCGGCGACAAGGAACTGAACTGCGAAGGCATGTACCTGCTGCCCGGCCTGGTTGACATGCACGGGCACATCGGCGGCGTGGCGCAGGGCACGCCCGCCGAATACGTGTTCAAGCTCTGGATGGGCCACGGCATCACCACCATCCGCGACCCGTCGTGCGGCAACGGGCTGGAGTGGGTGCTGGAACACAAAGCCAAAAGCAACGCCAACGAAATCACCGCGCCGCGCATTCAGGCGTATTCGGTGTTCGGGCAAGGCCGTTTCGAGCCGATTGCCACGCCCGACGAGGCCCGCCAGTGGGTGCGCGAAATCCGCAAAAAGGGAGCCGACGGCATCAAATTCTTCGGTGCCCGGCCCGACATCATGGCGGCGGCGTTGGACGAACACAAGAAGCTCGGGATGCGGTCGGCGTGCCACCATGCGCAGACGGACGTGGCGTGGCTGAACGCCCTGCAAACCGCCAAAATGGGCTTGACTTCGATGGAACACTGGTACGGCCTGCCCGAAGCGTTGTTCACCGACAAAACCATCCAAAACTATCCGCTCAATTACAACTACCAGAACGAAATGAACCGCTTCGAGGAGGCCGGGCGGCTCTGGAAACAAGCCGCTCCGCCGCATTCGGAGAAGTGGAACCAAGTGATGGACGAACTGATCAAGCTGGATTTCACGATTGACCCGACGTTCAATATCTACGAAGCCAACCGCGAACTGATGCTGGCCCGCCGCGCCGAGTGGCACGACGAATACACGCTGCCGTCGTTGTGGAAATTCTACCAGCCGAGCCGCATTTCGCACGGGTCGCACTGGCATTACTGGGGTACCGAGCAAGAAGTGGCGTGGAAAGAGAACTACCGCCTGTGGATGGCTTTTGTGAACGAGTTCAAGAACCGGGGCGGCCGCGTCACCACCGGCTCCGATTCGGGCTTCATTTACCAACTGTACGGCTTTGCGTACATCCGTGAGTTGGAGTTGCTGCGCGAGGCCGGTTTCCATCCGCTGGAAGTGATTCGGGCGGCCACGCTGAAAGGGGCCGAAGCGTTGGGCATGGACAAGGAAATCGGCTCGGTGGAAGTGGGCAAACTGGCCGATTTTGTAATTTTGGAAGAGAATCCGCTGGAAAACTTGAAAGTGCTGTACGGAACGGGAGCCATTAAGCTGAACGACAAGAACGAAGTGGTGCGCGTAGGCGGCGTGAAATACACAGTAAAAGACGGCGTGATTTACGATGCCAAGAAAATGCTCGCCGACGTGCGCCGCATTGTGGAGGAAGCCAAACAGAAAGCCGGGCAGTTGCAACTGTTGCAGCCGGGGCGGTGATGGCTGAATCGTCGAATGGTTAAATTGTTGAATGACTGAATGGCTGATTGAGCGTTTTGGGCAAAATTCGCTCAAAACGGCGGTCTGTCTTGAATCGCGGATGACACAGATGACGCGGATTTCACAGATGAACTGCCGTGGAAATGACGCGAATGTTTGCCTGAAAACCTATCCGTGTCATCTGCTTCATCTGTGCGAACCGCGATTCAAGATAAAAAGCGTTTCTGGCGTTCCCACTCCCGACACACCCGCCAACCTGTCCCGCCATCGGCGGGAGCCGAAAGCATGGTCGGGACAGGCAGTTGCAGGATTTGACAATTTTTGCCCAAAACGCTCAATGTGCGTACAGACTCAAAAGACCTTCGGGGCCTGCCAAGTCTGTCAGATTGATAAACTATAGACATTACCGTATGCAAACAGAAATCTACTCTTCCCAAAACAGTCTGTCCGAAGATGCGCAAACGCCCGTTTGCCAAAGCTGCGGCGCGACCGTTGCCGGTCAGTATTGCGCGGCTTGCGGACAGAAATATCCGCAAGAACGCCTGACGATGAAAGAACTCTTCCATCTGGCCTACGAATCCCTGTTCGACTTCGACCGGGGGTTTTTCCATACATTGAGAGAGTTGTTCTTGCGTCCGCAGCGTGTGATTCGCGAGTACATCGCCGGGCGGCGCAACGTCTATATGAATCCCGTCAAGTACATGCTCATTTGGCTGGGCCTGAGCACGCTGATTGCGTTTTCGTTTCTGGATGCCGAACAGTTCACCAAACAGATGGTGCAAGAGTCGCAGTGGCAGCCGCCGAAGGGAGAAACGGCGGAGGTAAAAGCGGCACGTGAGAGAATGACTGAAAAAATGGGCCGTGCGCAACGATTCACCCTACAGAATCCGCAGTTTGTCTATGCCGTGCTGGTGCCGTTGGTGAGTCTGTGGTCGCTGCTGTTTTTCAGGAAGAGAGGCTATACGTTTGCCGAACACCTGCTGATGAACACTTATATCATGGCACAGACGATTATCATCATCAGCCCTGCGTATTTCTTCTATTACATGTTCCCCGGAAAACTCACTACCGTCACTTTTTGCAGTGGGACAATAGCCGTTTTGTACTACACGACTGTCAAAACACTTGTCCTCGGCAAAACTTTCCGCACGGTTCTGAAAAACCTATTCTCTTATGTATTTGCCTATCTGTCTGTCGTAATTGTGTCAGCAACTGCATTTATTGCATACGTGATTTACTCAATGGCGAAGTGAATGGATTTGGACAAGCGTCAGTGGCAGTCGGCTACAGACTCTCAGGCCCGGCGCGTTTGGCGTTTTAGGCAAATTTTGCCCAAAACGCCTATCTGTCCGAACTGTGATTTCAATGTGATTTTTCTG
>JALOMD010000657.1 GCA_025455595.1 Cytophagales bacterium
GGTGGTGCTGTGCCAAGACGGATGGTGTTCGGCGGGCCGCTGATTTCGCCGGTGGCACCGTTGAACGGAAACACCTGCACAATGTTTTCCTCGCCCGGTGCGCCGGGTTTCACCACCACCACTTTGTCTTCATAAACCTTCAAGTACCCTTCGCCGTTTTGGGTGGCCGGGCCGTGGGTTTCGCCCACGCTGTAGGTGCGCGGACTGCCCACGCCACGCCCGGTAAGCGGATAGACGCGGAAAGTGTTCGAGTTGAAATCGTGCGTCACAATCCAAGTCGTCTCCGGCCGGTCTGGATTGGTGCTGTCAGGTTGGGCACGGATGGCCGCGAGGCGTTCGGTGCTGGTGTCGAACAGCGGCACGTTTTGCTGGGTCACTTGGCCGAGTCCGTTGTTGAGGCGCATATCCACCACGCTGTACTGCAACTGCGAGCCACCCGCACCGATGTCGGTAGTGGTGAACACGTAGTAAACGGGTTCGCAGTCGTTGCAACCGGGCTGCGAGACAATCAGTACCGCTTGCGTGGAGTTAGGCCCTCCGTTGATGCCGTTTCCGCTGGCCAGCGTCACCGGGTTGCCGTCACGGTCAAGCATGGGGTTACCGGCTTTGTCGAATATGTTGCGGCCGTCGGTATAGAACAAGAAATTGCCCGACGCATCCGATACGCTCGACGTGCCTTCGGGTGTGTTGGCATTACCCGTGATGGGCTGCGGCTGGCCGCCGACGAAGCGGATGCCGGAGCCGGAACCGAAATACCAGCGGGCTTCTTCACGGGGCGGCGGGGGCTGGTTCGGGTCGGGCTTATAGACGCGTATGTTCACCCGCGCACTGCGCGAGCAGTTTGTGGCCGGATCGGTGATGGTGACCGAATAGCAGCCCGCAGAGTCAGTGGTGATGGTTTCGGTGGTCTCGCCGCGCGACCACAGGTAAGTGGCTCCGGGAGGCGGGGCCTGCCCTTGCTGAAACAGCGCACTCAGGGTGATGGACGTGCCTTTGCAAATTTCTTCTTCCGGCGGGCCGAGGTTGCTGTCCGGCGCAATGGTGAACTCGGCAATGCCCTGTGCTGTCACGTTTTGCGGCGGGCAGTTCTGCGTCACGCCGTTGCGCGTGATGCGCAACGTAACGGTGTATTGGCCGGGGTCGGTAAAGGAATAAATCGGTTCTTTTCCGCGAATGGTGTCAGGCTGGGCACCGCCGCCGCTCCGCGAGACAATCCACTCATAACGCGTGATGCCCACTGTGTCGCCGCCCACTTCAAAAGGCGTACCGACACCGCAGTTGCCGCCCGCACAAATGGGTTGCGGAATAGTGACCGTGGGACACTGGGCTTGGGCTACCGCAAAAACTCCAAAAAACAACGGAATGGCAAGGACTTGAGACTGCAACAAGGCTTGCCAACGAAAGAAGGGCATAATGGTCAGATATGAAGCTGGGAATCGGCTACTGGTTGTGTGCATAACGCGAAAAGCCGCAAAACATTTTATGGACGCTGCGCTGCACGAAAACGCTGGAGACAGACGGCACTTCCGCACTCCGGTTTTCACATGCCGCCCATTTGCGGGGATGAAGCAGCAAAATAGGCTAAAAAAAGGAAAAATCCTTACAAAACGAAGTCGCATTGCCCCGGCCCATGTTCAGAAACCGACCGGCCGTTTGATAACCTGCTCATTGACAGAAGGTTTGCAAAACCACTTGCGTTTTGGGCAAAAATTGCCCAAAACGGTTACGCAACCTTCATAGGGTTCAAAACCTACGAAGGTTTTTTCGCAATTTGCTGTTTTAGGCAATTTTCGTCCAAAACACCTACCCATCTGCTTCAAGCAGTTTTTTGGCTCGACGTTTGCTGCTGGCGTTTCGTACAAGAGGAAAACGTATTCCCAATCTCTTTTCTCACCTGAAACCCACCGACTCTCTACTCTAGCACTTTGTACGTATCTTTGCTTTGTTACCCGCCGTTCTTCGATGAATCTCTTTTTCCGGCAACTTATCCGCAAACCTGTTTTCTGGTTCACGCTGGCCTTGGTGGCCGTCGGCTTGTTCTGGTTTTACCGGACGCAATACCGCGACAACGCCCGCCAAAAAGTGGAAACCTTGCGCAGCCGGGTTTGGCACGAACTGGCCGTAGCGGCCCTTGACCAAAAATCCATAGCGGCCGCTTGCAAACGGGCTACGTTGCCCGGCCCGGCGTTGCTGCCGGTGTCGGTGCAGTATCCATACTGTGTTTTTCGCAACGGCAGCATCGTCTATTGGTCTGACAACCAACTGGTTCCGTCGTACAATCAACTCGGCGACGGGCCGAACGTGCGGCTGGTGAGCCTCCCGACGGGCCGCTTCTTGGCACGGCGGCTGGCGTTCAAGGCGGGTGACAACGAGACGGAAATCTACTCGTTGATTCCGTTGGAGCGGCGTTTCCGGGTGCAGAACGAGTATTTGCGCACCGGATTCAACCCGCACGTGGTACCTTACAATGACGTGGAAATCGGCACCGAGATTTCGCGCAACGGAGCCAACATCTACTCGCCCGACGCACGGTTTCTGTTCTCGGTCGAGTTGCCTGAACAAGCTTCCGAACACCAGCGCGACCGGTTTTTCATCTTCTTTTCGTTGGTCGTGCTCACAGTCGCTGCTGCCGGGGTTGCCTTGGCAAGCTACCTGTACGGCATCCGAGCCAGAAGGGACTTGTTCCGGTACGAACGGGGCTTTGCGGCACTGGCTGTTTACGTACTGGTTGTCAGGCTGCTGATGTTGCGGTTTTCCATTCCCAACGCCCTGTTTCCCAGCGACTTGTTCGATCCGCGTTACTA
>JALOMD010000658.1 GCA_025455595.1 Cytophagales bacterium
CGATCTTCAGAACCGGAATCTGAAATTCTATCCATTGAACTACGGAAGCAATTGGAAACGCAAAAGTAGCACCTTTTTGTGATTCCCGAAAAGCAACTGTCGATTTTTTGCAGGAGCGGAGGCTCAGGGGCCGATGTGAGGTTTCAGAGGTTGTTTAGAACACGGTTTTGCAGTGTCCCGACTTGTCGGGATTGCCTAAAACGCCCGTCCGTTGTCTTGGCGTTCGGCGGATTCCGGTCAGACGCACCGCGTGCAGACCTGCGTGCTCAAAGCGTTTTAGGCAATCCCGATAAGTCGGGATGCCTCAGTGAAGCAAAATTTCAAACAACCTCTTATCCCAAACGCTTTTCATTCCCTGACTCTCCTGTGATTTCCAATATCTCGGCCATGTTTTTCTGCCGGATGCCCGGATACCGTTCGGCGTGGTGGCGGTTCAGTTTGCTCAACAGTTGGTGCAAGATTTCTTGCTCCTCGTGCGTGAGCATGGGGAAAATCACGTCGGCTATATGCTGGGCGGCGGGGATGCACCGTTGCAGCACCAGCAAGCCTTCGGGCGTGACAGCCAGTCGTTTGGAGCGTTTGTCGTGCGCATCCGGCGATTCTTCCAGCCAGCCTTTGCGCACCAGCCGCTTGATGACCTCAATGCCCGACGGAAAACTGGAAATGTTGTAAAGAATCAATTCGCTTTTTGTCGGACTCTTCAACTGGTAGGTACATGCCAAATACCCGAAGTCCTCCACGCTGTCCAGACCCGTCAGTTCCACCATTTTGCGCCAGTAAAAATCGGCATACTTGGAAGCTATTCCCAGCAACCGCCCCAGCCGCCCCGTCAGCGGCACTTCCTCCTCCGTCACGGGCGACATGATTTTTTCTTCGTCCTTCATTTTCTCCGTTGCCAAGTGGTATCGGCAAAAATCGGCCACCGTGGCTCCCGGATTTTGCTGCTCGTAGGCGTGAAATAAGTTTACCAATTCCACCAACTGGTTGTTTGCGTGCGGTTTCATAACATTTGCTATGTTTTCATAGCAAATGTATAAAAAATATTTTGATTTTCTTGTTTTTTATTTCTGAAACATAATATATTTGCAAAATAAATTATGAAAACATAATGATTGCCGAACTTCAGGAGGTAAACAAGGTCTATCGCGTGGGCGACAACGAGATTGTGGCGTTGCAAAGAACCACCATGCGCATCAACACCGGCGAGATGCTGCTCATCATCGGGCCGTCGGGGTCGGGCAAAACTACGTTGTTGTCGTTGGTCGGCTGCGTGATTTATCCCACCGAAGGCCGCCTGTGGGTGGACGGGCAGGAAGTGAACCAGATGAAGGAAAGCGAACTGGCCCGGCTGCGGCTCAACACCATCGGGTTTGTGTTCCAGCAGTTCAACTTGATTGCGCCGCTCACCGCTGAAGAAAACGTGCTGATGCCGCTCACCTTGCAAGGCGTGCCGGGCCGCGAGGCCAAGGAACGGGCTGCCCGCGCCTTGGAAATCGTAGGCATGACCGACCGGCGCAAGAACCTGCCCAAGCAACTCAGCGGCGGCCAGCAGCAACGCGTGGCCATTGCCCGTGCCTTGGTGACCAACCCGAAACTGATACTGTGCGACGAACCGACGGCCGCGCTGGACAAAGGCTCGCTGGATGTGGTGATGGACGAACTGCGCCAACTGGCCGACGAAGGCAAAGCCGTGGCCGTCGTCACCCACGACCCGCGCCTGATGCCCTACGCCCACCGCGTGGTGCAAGTGACCAACGGCCAAGTATATGAAGTGCCGAAAATAAACGGCGAATTCAAGCTGGAGGAACACTGAGGCAATGATTGAATGAGTGAATCTTGAATGAGAGAATGGAATGCGGAAATGAAATATTGTACAGACGCAAACCATCGATGGCGTTTTAGGCAAAATTTGCTCAAAACGGCATTGTCTGAACTGTGATTGCAAAATGATTGATTTGATTGATATGAAAAGCGGACAATCATGCCCATCACAAAAATCACTGTAAACTCACAGTTCTGACAAAAAAGCCCCCTCCTTGGGAGGGGGTTGGGGGAGGCTGCCCAAAACACCGACCACTGACGACTGACCACTGACCACTTTGATATTCACAATTCCATGAAAAACCATTTTGCATTGCTGATTCTCGCCTTGCTGCTACAGGCTTGCGGACAGAAAGAAGAAGCCGCCCAACAAACACCGCCGCCCACGGCCCAGCAAGTCGCGTCGGAAGTGGACAAGATCGTGGGCATTGCCAACATCGAACCCGTCGGGAAAATCCGGCCCATCAGTGCCGAAGTGAGCGGCATTGTGACGGAAATCTACAAGGATGCCAACCAGCAAGTGAAAAAAGGCGAACGCATCATGGCGTTGGACTACAAAGTGGAGGCGGCCCAACTGGCCCAAGCCCAAAGCAAGCTGCGCACCCAGCAAGCCGTCATTCGTTCGGCACAGGCCACGCTGGCTTCGCAGGAAGTGCGGCTTGCCAACGCCAAAACCAATTTTGACCGCAACCAACGGCTGCTGGCGGGCGGGGCGGCCACGCAGCAAACCCTTGACGACAGCAAGTACCAGTACGAGCAGTACGCAAAAGATGCCGATGCCTCCAAAGCCACGCTTGCCCAGCAGCAAAGCCGCCTCGCCGAGTTGCAAGCGGATGTGAACTACAGCCAAGCCCTGCTCGACCGACGGTTTGTAAAGGCTTCTTCAGACGGTATGATTCTGTCCATTGACACGAAAATCGGCGAAAGCGTGTCGAGCAACACCTCGCTGGGCGACTTCGCCCCGGCCGGGCCGCTGATGGC
>JALOMD010000659.1 GCA_025455595.1 Cytophagales bacterium
GACCGGATTCCGGGCAAGTACGTAGCGGGCAAAACCATTGACACCGGCGACGTGCCGGTCAATTTCGTCCATCGCGACGATGTGGTGCGGATTATCTACGAGATGATCCGGCAACAGAAGTGGGGCGAACTGTACAACGTGGCGGCTCCGCAGCACCCCGTCAGGCGTGAGGTGTACGCCCAAAACGTGCAGGATTTCGGCTTTGCGCCGCCCGTTTACAAAGACGGCCCGGTGCCGCCGCACAAAGTCGTGAACGGCGAAAAACTCGTCCGCGCATTGAATTACACCTTCCTCTTTCCCGACCCGGTTACCTTCCGCTTCTGTCTTTGAATCGCGGATTCGCACGGATTTCGCGAATTTGACTACGTCGAACTCACGTTTCGCGGATGCATCGCTTCGGACTTGACGCGGCAGTTTGCCAAAAGGGTTATTTGTGCAATCCGCGTTATCCGTTTCATCCGCGATTCAAGACATTTTCAATGGCTGGTTCTCGTCGTTTCGCCTTGGGTTTTCTCCGCTTGGATAACGTTTTGGGCGGTTTCGGCGAAAAAGCACGGCTGGCCCACAGGGTTCATTCATAATTTCGGGTCGAGCAGTTTGCTCCCGTGATTTCGGCTTTCAACCAAGAAACACAATCCGGGTTCGAGGGGAAGTAGCGTTTTAGGCAAAAATTGCTCAAAACGTCTGGAAATATAAAACGCTGACTGGCAGCTCTTTGCAAGAAAATTTGGTCGGACAGAGAAAAACATTTACTAAACGCTTGCATTTTACTAAACAGTGTTCATTATATTTGCTGCGTTAATTTTAAGCCGAACCAATCAAGCATGGGTATCATTGAGCGAAAAGAACGCGAGAAACAGGAAATGAAAAACCTGATTTTGGAAGCCGCCAGCCGGTTGTTTCAGGAGCAGGGTTACGAAAAAACGTCCATTCGGAACATCGCCGAGCGGATTGAGTACAGTCCGGCCACGATTTACCTGTATTACAAAGACAAAGACGAGCTTTTTTACGGCGTGCACGAGAAAGGATTCGAGCTGCTTTTTGAGGAAATGAAGCCGCTGATGAACATAGCCGACCCCTTGGAACGGCTGCGCAAAATGGGCGACACCTACGTGCGTTTCGCCTTCGAGCATCCCGACTACTATGACCTGATGTTCATTGTGTCGGCCCCGATTGAAAACCTGCACAAGCACAACGAAGAATGGGATTGCGGCCTGCAAAATTTTTGCCTGTTGCGCGACACCGTGGCTGAGTGCCTTGAGAAACAGTTGATTAAGCCGGTTGAGCCAGACATAGCGGCCATGTCCATTTTCTCATTCGTCCACGGCATGGTGTCGCTGACAATTCGGAACCGGTTCATCATGTTTCCGAAAGAGCAACTGCCAAAGATGTTTGAAGCCTCCATGGATAACATGATGAATTTGATCACAGCCTCCCCCTAACCCCCTCCCAAGGAGGGGGCTTAAAAATAGTATCTTTTCGAAACCTAAAACCCGCCGAACCGAAAGCCCCCTCCTTGGGAGGGGGTTGGGGGGAGGCCCTTAACAAATGATTACCCATCTCAAAAAAACGCGCCTTTGGCTGTTTTGCCTGCTTTGGCTGTCCGCCCTGGCACACGGTCAATCGAAAATTCTGGACGACTACGTGCAGGAAGGCTTGAAAAACAACCTCGCCTTGAAGCAAGAGAAGCTCGAACTTGAAAAAAGCCTTGAGTCGCTGAACCAGGCGCGGGCGTTGTTCATGCCGCGTGTGTACGTAAACGCCACGTACACACTGGCTTACGGTGGCCGGCGGCTCCAATTTCCGGTCGGCGATTTGCTGAATCCGGTTTATGCCACGCTGAACCAAATGACGGGCACCGATCGGTTTCCGCGCATCCAAAACGTGGACGAGACGCTGGCTCCGAACAATTTCCACGAAACCACCGTGGCGTTTCAGCAGTCCATTTTCAACTCCGATGTTTACTTTAACTACAAGATACAGAAGGACTTAGTCTCAGCGCAAGCCGCGCGGCGCAACGTTTATGAAAACGAATTGCGGTACAACATCGTCGGGGCGTACGAGCAGTATTTGCAGACATTGGAAGCGGCCCGGATTTTCGAGCAGTCGAAAAACGTGCTGCTGGAACTGGCGAAACTGAACCGCAAATTAGTGGCTAACAACGTGGCGACGAAAGACGTAGTGTTTTCAGCAGAATATGAAATTTCCAAGATTGACCAGCAACTCGCCATTGCCCGTAAGAACGAACAAACTGCCCAGTCGTACTTCAACTTCCTGCTCAACCGCGACCTGACCGCCGAGATCGTGGCCGACACGCTGCTCGCGAAAACAGTGGTCACGCCCAGCAGCATCGCCGAGTTGCAGCAAACCGCTTTGATTAACCGACAGGAAATCAATCAGTTGAATCACAGTATCCAAGCCAACGAAAACGCCATCCGCCTCAACCGCAGCAATCGGTTGTTGCCCAACGTGTTCGTGGGCGGCAGCACGGGTTACCAGGGCTTCGGCTACACGTTCGATGCCAACCAACGCTACAGCATCGCGCAGTTCGGCTTGCAATGGAACATTTTCAAGGGAGGCGAAAAGAAATCGAAGGAACGACAGTCGCGGCTGCAGGCCGACGTACTGAACAGTAAATTTGCCGAAGTGCAGCAGCAAATCCGCCTGCAAGTGACGCAAGCGTTTTACGACCTGCAAGCCGCCCAGCAAAGCCTGGTTGCCGCCGAGGAAGGCTTGGAAAAAGCCACGCAGTCGTTCCGCATCGTGGACAGCAAATACCGCAACCAACAAGCC
>JALOMD010000660.1 GCA_025455595.1 Cytophagales bacterium
AGCGTTTTGAGCAATTTTTGCCCAAAACGGCTCTTGTTCCCCGGTTTGGTTGACATCAGCTTTTGCAAACCTGTCGGTTTGCGACCAGCGGACGCTGGTCAATTGTAAGGCACAAGCGGACGCTTGCGCCAGTAGGGGCTAATATATTCCACTTGACCATTGCGTTGTATCAAATCGCGAAAGAAATTTGGCCGCTTTTTCTTTTTGGTTTCTAAAAAAATCCAAAGCGGATTTTGAAACCAGCCTTTTGGCCTCTTCCTTCACCAAAACATCCTCCAATGTTTGTTTCCAGTTTCCGCCATATTTGAAATCTGGCCCGCGAACAGCGCAAACAAGAATAAGCCCATTCGCAAACTTTTTTCGGCTGATTTTAAAATTTGTCGAACCGTTATCTTTAACATAGCTCCTACAAGCACTTATCAGTCCGTCCAAAACCCCCTCAACCAACGAACCACCACAGACTGTATTCACGTCATTTGCAAAACTGATGACATTCGGTTTGGGAAACCAGTCAGTTCTATAGGCAAGCCCTATTTGATAGGTATTGTTACCGATTGCGAGATCAATCATCAGTTTGAATTCAGGCTTGCCTAGTGATTCCGCTAAGGCCCTGTCGAAGAGGTAAAAGACTCCTTGCGGAAAATGGCAGTAATTCTGCATCAAGTACTTTTGTCTTTTATCTGTTGTAACGACTTCAGAGTTACGATTAAGCAAAGCAAACTGAAGTGTCTTTTCTAACAGTTTCAAATAATCCACTGCCGTGTTCACTATTATGTTTTTGTCAAACGAAAAACAGATTTCCGACTTTGAATTATCTACGAATTTTATTTCAAAGCTTGCCGAAACAATCTTGAGACCCTTCGGAAGATAATCATTGAAATCAAATTCTTCGGTGTCGAGCGAAAATTTTTGCCAAAAAAACTTCAGGTCGTGCTGGGTTATGATTCCCAACACAAAGTTGTTGTCGTCTGCTACTGTTATCTCAAAGGTCACTTTATCAGACTGGCAACTCTTAACACAGTCAATCATTAGTCCGTTTAGAATCCCTATAACACCTTCATTGCCAAAATACATACCTGGCCTTCTTTTTATTGACTCCTCAAATGCCAATACTTGCATTGTGTATGTCATAGGTTTTCGCTCATAGAAATGCCAACCACACCCGAATCTTCACAAAAGCGTTTTGTATGTTTTTTGCCCAAAACGCTTTTGTGAAGACCAGTATAGGTCTTTCTATTTGACCTGTAAAATACAAAAGTCTGACAAGATTTCCTATTTGCATTTATCGCATCCTTCACGAAAAATACCGGAAATCGTGGCCTGCTTTCAGTTGCACCAGCGTTTCGTACATGAGCCGGACGACGGCCTCCACGTCGTCGCGGTGGACGGTCTCGACGGTGGTGTGCATGTACTTGAGCGGCAGCGAAATCAACGCCGAAGCCACGCCCTCCGCCGAGTAGGCGAACGAATCCGTATCCGTGCCCGTTGACCGCGACACCGAGGCCAGTTGTACGGGAATTTCCTTTGTTTTCGCCACGTCGCGAATCATCCGCAGCAGGTTGTTTTGCACCGCCGGGCCGAAAGTCAGCACCGGGCCTTTGCCGCAGGCCACGTCGCCCTGCTCCAGTTTCTTGTACGCCGGAGATTGCGTATCGTGCGTCACGTCGGTGACGATGGCCACGTCAGGCCGGATGCGCCGCGAAATCATCTCCGCCCCGCGCAGCCCGATTTCCTCCTGCACGGCGTTCACCACGTACAGGCCGTAGTCCAGCGTCACGTTGTTTTCGCGCAGCATCCGGGCCACCTGCGCAATCATGTACCCGCCGATGCGGTTGTCCAAGGCGCGGCCCACGTAAAACCGGTCGTTGAGCAGCATGAACTCGTCCACAAACGTCACCACGCAGCCCACGTGTACGCCCATTTCGGCCAGTTCGTCTTTATTTTTGGCCCCGCAGTCAATGAAAATCGTCTTCAGGTTCGGGGCTTCGTCTTTGGCCGTGTCGCGGACGTGGATGGCCGGGTAGCCGAACACACCTTTCACGATGCCCTTGTCGGTGTGGATGTTAACGCGCATGGACGGCGCAATCATCACGTCCGAGCCGCCGTTGCGCCGCACGTAGATGTAACCGTCGTCGGTGATGTAGTTCACAAACCACGAGATTTCGTCGGCGTGGGCTTCGATGACCACTTTGTACGGCGCGTCGGGGTTTACCACGCCCACCACCGTGCCGTAGGTGTCCACAAAATGCGTGTCCACAAAAGGCCGGATGTAGTCGAGCCAAAGCTGCTGTCCCGACCATTCGAAGCCGGTCGGAGAGGCGTTGTTGATGTAGCGGGTTAAGAACTCAAGGTTTTCCATGAACGGTCAGTTGTTTTTTTGCCGACAAGTTAACGAGCAATTCTGAATTCAGAATTTAGAATTCAGAATTGCGGGCGGCGGCTGCGGCGTTTTGGGTAAAAAACGGCTAAAACGGCGCAAAGAAAATCCGTCATTGCGATCCCGACGTGTTGGAAGTGGCAATCTGCGTGTCACAGGCTCGGCAAACGGCTCTGACACAGGCTTCATGCCTTCGGCTTGACAGGCGCGTGGCAGGCGTGAGAGATTGCCACGCCTGCGCCCCGAGAAGTCGGGACAAGCTTTCGCTCCGGCTCGTAATGACGCTTCAACCACAGGCGTTTTTACATTTGTCTCCCAAAACGCCGTTGTCATTTACAGATGCTGCCAGTTGAACGCGCAACCGTTCGCCACGAAAAACGCGGATTTGGGCTTTTATTGTTTTTTTACGAAAAA
>JALOMD010000661.1 GCA_025455595.1 Cytophagales bacterium
GAGGTCAATATCGCTCATTCTCAGGCCTTTGTCTATTGGACTATGATCAGGATCATGTCCAGACGTTTTCGTGAAACATAATTTTAGACAACCTCTTAGGCAATTTTTGCCTAAAACGCCTCTGAACGCTAAAGTCTGAATTCATAATTCTGAATTCTGAATTAACTAAGCTGTCTTGTCTGCGTATTTGGAAACCACGGCCTGCGTCTCGGACAACGTGTGAAGGGTGCGCAGCACGTCGCGGTTTGAGGGCAGGTTGTACATGGCCGCCGTTTGGTTGTGGCCCACTTTCAGCGTGTATGCGTTCGGGTAGTTGACCAACGCCTTGAACGTGTCTTCGTCGGTGTGGTCGTCGCCGGCGGCGAGGGCCAAGCAGCCGGGATATTTTTCCATCCAGCGGTGAACAGCGTGTCCTTTGTTGATGCTCGCGTTCTTGATTTCGATGACCTTGTTGCCCTCCAGAATCTGCAAGCGGCGCGGCGTGATGAACTGCGCCAGTTGCTCGATGAGTTCGTGAACGCGCATTTCGGCCAGTCCTTGGTCGGCTTTGCGGTAGTGCCACACGAGCGAAAAATGCTTTTCCTCAATGAAAGAACCCGGCGTGCGGTCAACAAACGACTCCATGATGGGCCGGATTTCCTCTTTCCAGTCGGTTTCCAAAAACTCGGCGTGCGTCCATTCGCCGTCCATGTCCTTATTCCAAACGCCGTGTTCAGCCACGATGCCCAGCGGCAGGTGGCCCAGCCATTTCTCCAGCGTCTCTTTGTCGCGGCCGCTGATGACTACCACCACGTTTTCGGGGTTTTTGGTCAATTTTTTGAGCAGGCTGTACAAGTACTCGTCGGGCGAGGCTTTCTGCGGATCGTCTTGAAAATCAACCAGCGTGCCGTCGTAGTCAAGCAGAAAAATCCGTTTGTCAGCTTGGGCGTAGGCTTCGGCGATGCGGGCCAGCACTTGGTCGGTGAACTGCTTCCGTTTGATTTTCTCGGTTGACAACCGCGATTCGCTGAGGCGCGACAAAAACACCTCCGACCACCGCTTCACGTTGTACCGGCGCAAGGTCTGCTGCATGGCGGCGTTGCGGGCTATCTGCTCTTCGGGTGGCATGGTCAGGGCTTTGTGAATGGAACGCACAATGTCGTGCGGGTCGTCGGGGTTCACCAGAATCGCCTCGGTGAGTTCCTTGGCGGCCCCGGCCATCTCGCTGAGAATCAGTACGCCCGTTTGGTCGGTTTTGGTGGCGATGTACTCCTTGGCAATCAGGTTCATGCCGTCGCGGAAAGGCGTAATCAGGGCGATGTCGGCCATGTAATAGACCGCCGCCAGCGTGTGGAACGGCAAGGCCCGGTAGAAGTAATGGATTGGTGTCCAGCGCAGCGTGTTGAATTTGCCGTTGATGCGGCCCACGGCCTGGTCAATGTCTTCCTTGAGTTGCTGGTACTGGTCAACGGTGGCCCGCGACGGCACCAGAATGAGCAGCAGCGTCACTTGCCCCTGCCATTCGGGATAACGTTCCAAAAACCGCTCAAATGCCAAGATACGCTGCAAAATGCCTTTCGAATAGTCGAGGCGGTCAACGGAAAGGATGATTTTGTCTTTGCCCAACTGCTGGCGCAGTTCGATGATTTCGCGGATGGTTTCCTTCTCAAAAACCGCCTTGGCAAACTTGTCGTAGTCAATGCCCATCGGGAAGGAATCCACCTCGGCCACGCGGCCCGGCAGGCTCACCTTGCCCAGTGAGTGGTTCAGGCCCAAGATGCGCGTGGTGGCACTGAGAAAGTGCCGCACATAGTCGTAAGTGTGGAACCCGACCAGGTCGGCACCGAGAATGCCTTCCAGCACCTCGCGCCGCCACGGCAGCGACCGGAACAACTCATAAGACGGGAACGGAATGTGCAGGAAAAACCCGATGGTGGCATCCGGGTAAATGTCGCGGAGCATCTTGGGCAACAGCATCAGTTGGTAATCGTGTACCCAAAATATGTCGTCGGGCCGGGCTATTTTCTGGATTTCCTCGCAAAAGCGTTGATTCACTTGGTGGTACGCTTCCCAATACGTCTTCTTGTAGCTGGCGTATTGCTTGAAATAGTGAAACAGCGGCCAAACAATCTTATTGCTGAAGCCTTCGTAGAAATTCTCGTACTCGCGGTCGGTCAGGTACACGGGCTGTAGGTTGTCGGTGTTCATGCGGGCCGCCAAACCCGCTTGGTCGTCAGCCTTGATGGTCATGCCGGGCCAGCCCACCCAGTAGTTTTCGCTGGCGTTGGTCGAGCTTAGGCCGGTTGCCAAGCCGCCCACGCTTTGTTCATAGACAAATTCTCCTGATTTGACTTTTACAGAGATGGGCAGACGGTTCGATATGGTGATGAGCCTTGGCATATTCTGAAGTACGATTTACGAGGTACGATTTTCAAGTTAAAAGTTACAGGTTCAAGGTTGCAGGTTGGCGTTTTGGGCGATCCCGACCTGTCGGGACGCGTTTTACACGCAGGTCTGTACGCTGTGCGTCAGACCGGAAGCACAGGCTCGCCATAGACAACAGGGTTATGTTCCAGCCTGTCGGGAAGTGAACATAAGGGCAGTTTGCGAAATCGTTTTCGCCTGCAAGAACGGCGAGGCCACCCCTTGTCCTGCCCACGTGGCGAGTCGGCTGGTTCGCTGTCGAAATTAAGGTTTTGTAGTTGAATGATTGGCAAACAAGCGGTTAAATTTTTCCTAAGTTTTTCGTCGGCCAATATCCGTCGGCTGACGGTTCGTAAAATCGCCGTGCTGCCGGTCTGGGCAAA
>JALOMD010000662.1 GCA_025455595.1 Cytophagales bacterium
GCGGGCGACATGCCCGACATCGTGGTGGCTCCGTTTGGCGGCGGCTCCAACTTTGCGGGCATCGCGTTTCCGTTCCTGCGCCTGAACTTCGACGAAGGCAAGAAAATCCGGTGCATCGCCAGTGAACCGGCCTCTTGCCCGAAACTGACGCGCGGCGTGTTCCGCTACGACTTCGGTGACACGGTGGGCATGACTCCGCTGCTGCCGATGTACACGCTGGGCCACAACTTTGTGCCGTCGCCGATACACGCGGGCGGGCTGCGCTACCACGGCGCGGGCGTGATTGTGAGCCAGTTGCTGAAAGACGGCCTGATTGAAGCCCGTTCGCACCACCAGAACGAGTGTTTTGAAGCCGGGTTGCAGTTTGCCCGCGCCGAAGGCATCGTGCCCGCCCCCGAAGCCAACCACGCCATCCGCACGGTGATTCAGGAGGCGTTGCGCTGCAAGGAAGAAGGCGTTTCCAAGACCATTCTCTTCAACCTGTGCGGCCACGGCAATTTCGACATGGCTTCGTATGAGGCGTACCTGTCAGGCAAGTTAGTGGATGAGGAAGTGACGACGGCGGAAATCGAGTCGTCGCTGGCGGAGATTGATGCGTTGCAGGTGTGAGAACTGTGATTTTGTCGTGATTTATGTGATGGGCATGATTGTACAAGGCGTTTTGGGCAATTTTTGCCTAAAACGCCTTGCTATTGTACCTGCATTTCGGTATGATTCAAAACACCAACCCTACTGAAAGAATGACACAATACGACGAACAAATACAGCGGATAAAAAGCAAGCTGCTTGAAGCGAAAAAAGCGGACAAAAACCTGAAAGCATTCGGTGCTGACAGCCACAAGTATGACATCAAACACCCGGTCACCTTGGCCGATGTACGACGGTTTGAGGAAAAGTTTGCAATCAGCCTGCCCGACTGCTACAAAGCTTTTGTTCTGCAAGTCGGGAACGGAGGCAAAGGCTATATGAATTCGGCGGCAGGCCCTTATTACGGGATTTATCCGCTCGGAAAAAACGTGAACGAACTCATTTACGACGACACAGAGCAATACTTGAAGAACGATTGCATTCTCCGCCCCAAAATGTCGGACGACGACTGGAAATCCCTGACCAAAAACACAGATGAAAACGATGAAATATCGGACGAGGATTATGAAAAGGAACTGGGCAAGCTGTTCGGCGGGGTGCTTCCGATAGGCTCGCAGGGATGCACGTATCTCCACGGCATTGTTCTCAATGGCCCGCACAAGGGCAGGGTGGTCAATTTGGACATGGATAGGCAGAAGCCTCAGTTTGCATTTGAGAAAAACTTCTTGGATTGGTACGAAAGATGGCTGGACGAAGTCATATCGGGAGAGTTGTTGAAAGCCGGGCCGAGTTGGTTCGGCTATTCGATGGGCGGCTCGGACAAGGAACTAATGACGGCTTTTTTGAATGCAGGTGACGAAGAAGAACAACGGGATTGTCTGCGCGGGCTACTGACCAAACAAAAGGCGGAAGAAAGTACAACCCGCACAATTGAACAACAACTGTCGGACAACGAAAACCCTTTCAGAACCAGCCTGATTCAAATACTGTGCAAATTCGATTACGAGCGGGCAAAGCCGTATGTGACCGCTTTGGTTCCAACCGATTTGCTTTCTGTTTTCCAATTCGTCTATTGGTATGCGAAAGACAAAAGCAAAGAGTGGCTGCCCGTGATCGAGGAAAACATCAGCAGAATCAATGACGAAGAAACTTTCAGATTTTGCACGTATCTGTTGGAAGAAGCCAGAAGCGACTATGGAAACCTCGTCGTCCCGTTCACGACACACAACCACGAATCCATCCGGGTTCAGGCTTTTTATTCATTGGGCAAGCTCAAAAACAAGAAGAGTTTTATAGATGCTTTCGTGCAGGGGCTGCACGACGACTCGAACCGGGTGATTCATGCGACCTTGCAGGCTCTGTCAGGAGTCAAGGACAACAAATTGTTGGAACACTACAGACGGCTTGCCGAAAAATTTCCGGTGGAACAAGACTATATTTTGGTAAACCTTAACCACCGGCTCGCCGAATACGGATTGACCAATCTGTCTGTCTTGGGCAAAAACATTGACGCTGACGCGCATTCAAATCGCAACGACACACAGAAGCGTTGGTGGGAACTGTGGAAATGAGAACTTTCTGCCGTTGGAAACATTAGCGTTCTGTGTGCCGAACGGCAAGTCTTTTGGCGTTTTGGGTAAAAAATGCCAAAAACGCCCGCTTACCGTGATTTCCCTCCTACACAGATTTTGACATGACAGCAAACACCGATATCCTACAGTTTGAGTCCATCAACACAATCCTGAACACACTGTACGAGCACGGCGATTCCTATGAATTCTCTCATCCGCAGTTCAAGGACAAAACCGGGTTTTATCGCTACGCTTTTCCGACTACGTTTACAGACTATCCCAACAGAGAAAAGGAACTGAAACAGCTACAGTGCAAAAGCATTTACGATGTGTTGAACCGCCTGTACGAAAACGCCGGTATTGACAAACTGAGCGAAGCCGCCATTGAGCAGAATTTACAATACGATTACCTGCACGTACAAATTGCGCTGCCGCCTGCGCCGGAGTTCAAGTCGCACTTCAAATACCAGTGGCACCATTACATCATCATCACTTGCTTTGACGATGACGCAGGCGACGACATTCGCATCCTGCACACAACCGAAAATCTCTATCAATATTTGGTTGCTTTGACAAAAGCGGTTTTGATAGACCACAAAAATCCTGCGCCTGAAAACACACCGATA
>JALOMD010000663.1 GCA_025455595.1 Cytophagales bacterium
AGCAGCCGTCCGGCGAATTGACAACAATTGTCCGCAAAAAAGTTTCGCGAACGGTGTTTGCGAGTCGTTTTGGCAAAATTTCGCCTCTTGCACCCAAGGTAAAATTTTCTTTTGGTATGCAAGACAAACGCCTGTTGTCCGAACCTTGATTCGTAGGATTCAAGGATTGTCATGATTCTTTTTCTCTTGATCAAGGCAATCCTTCAATCCTACGAATCAAGGTTCGGACAACAGGCGTTTTGGGCAAAATTTTCCCAAAACACAATGAAAACCCCCGCCTCGTTGCCAAGGCGGGGGTTTGCGTTTTGGGCAAAAACCGGCAAAATCACTTCACCAGCAGCAGTTCGCGGTATTTCACCAGCGGCCAGTCTTCGTCGTCCACCAGCAGTTCGAGCTTGTCAACGGCGTAGCGGATTTTGTCGAAGTAATCTTTCACTTCGGTGTTGTACAGAATAGCCCGTTTGCGGATGTCCTCGGTGTTGTTGGCTTTCTTGCGGGCCTCGGTCATGTTTTCCACGTCGGCCAGCAGTCCGTCCACGTATTCGGCTATTTTCTCAATGTTGCCGATGGTGTTCTGGGTGTACTTGCCCTTGATGCCCACCGATTTCAAGCCTTCCACGTTGCTCACCAGCACGTTCTGGTATTTCACCGCAGTGGGTATGATGTGGTTCAGCACCAAGTCGCCCATCACGCGAGACTCGATCTGGATTTTCTTGATGTAGTTTTCCAGCATGATTTCGTGGCGGGCGTGGATTTCACGTTCGTTCATCACGTGGTTGCGTTCAAACACCTCGACGGCCTTCTTTTCCACGTAGAAGTCAAGCGACTCAGGCGTGGAAGCCACGTTCTTGAGGCCGCGTTTGGCAGCCTCGGCCTTCCACTCGTCCGAGTAGCCGTTGCCTTCGAACAGAATGCTCTTCGAAGACTTGATGTACTGGCGCAGCACGTTTACAATGGCTACTTCCTTTTTGTCGCCCTTGTCAATCCGCTTGTCAACCTCCACCTTGAACTTGGCCAGCGTATCGGCCACGATGGTGTTCAGCACGGTCATGGCGTTGGCGCAGTTGGCCGAGCCGCCCACGGCGCGGTACTCGAATTTGTTGCCCGTGAAAGCAAACGGCGAAGTACGGTTGCGGTCGGTGTTGTCGAGCAAAATCGGCGGGATTTTGTCAATGCCGAGCTTCATGTACATGTTGTCGCCTTTGTCGAGCTTGATGTTGCCTTTTTTCTCCAATTCCTCCAAAACGGATGTCATCTGCGAACCGATGAAAATGGACACGATGGCGGGCGGAGCTTCGTTGGCACCAAGGCGGTGTTCGTTGCCCGACGAGGCGATGGAAGCTCGCATCAAATCAGAATAGTCGTAAACGGCCTTGACCACGTTGATGAAAAACGTGAGGAAACGCAGATTTTCCTTCGGACGGCTGCTGGGGCCGAGCAAATTCACGCCGGTGTTGGTGCCCAGCGACCAGTTGTTGTGTTTGCCTGAACCGTTGATGCCCGCAAACGGCTTTTCGTGGAACAGCACCTTGAAGTTGTGCTTCTCGGCCACCTTGTCCATAATGTCCATCACCAGCAGGTTGTGGTCAACGGCCAAGTTCACTTCCTCGAAAGTAGGCGCACACTCAAACTGGCCGGGGGCCACTTCGTTGTGGCGCGTCCGCACCGGAATGCCCAGTTTGTAGCATTCGATTTCAAAGTCGCGCATGTAGGCTTCCACCCGTTGCGGAATAGTGCCGAAATAGTGGTCTTCCAACTGTTGCCCTTTGGCCGGAGAATGGCCGAACACGGTGCGGCCGGTCATGATCAGGTCGGGGCGGTTCATGTACAAGGCGCGGTCAACCAAGAAATATTCCTGCTCCGGGCCGAGCGTAGCCACCACGCGCGTCACGTCGCGGTCAAAGTACTGGCACACGTCGGTAGCGGCTTTGTCAACAGCGGCAAGGGCTTTCAGCAACGGAGCCTTGTAGTCGAGGGCTTCGCCGGTGTACGATACGAAAACAGTCGGGATACAGAGCGTATGGTCAACAATGAACGCGGGCGAAGTGGGATCCCAAGCCGTGTAGCCGCGTGCCTCGAACGTGCTGCGGATGCCGCCGCTCGGAAACGAAGACGCGTCCGGCTCTTGCTGCACCAACGCCGAACCTTTGAACTTCTCCAGCACCGAGCCATCGCCCTGTACGTCGAAAAACGCATCGTGCTTTTCGGCGGTGGAGCCGGTCAGCGGCTGAAACCAGTGCGTGTAGTGGGTGGCCCCTTTGGACATGGCCCAGGTTTTCATGGCCGAGGCTACCACATCGGCGAGGTCTTCGTCTATTTTGCCACCGGTCTTAATGGCATACGACACCTTTTTAAACGAATCGGAACTGAGGTGTTGGCGCATGGCTTCCATGCCAAACACGTTGCTGCCGTAGTAATCAGACACTTTTGCCGAAGGTGCGGTTACCTCCGGAATGACACGGCTTTGGGCGAGGTCAACCGCCTTGAATCGTAGGTTTGCCATTACGATGTGGGTGTAGTTTGGGTTAGAGGAATAAGGTTAAGGAATTGCGGTTAAAATTTTGAAATTAATGCAAACTTTCCAAAGAAGTGGCGTTTTTTTTAAGCAAAATTGCCTAAAACGCACCGATTTCGTAAAAATTCACTTAAAAATCGGGCCTTAACACAAAAATTTCTGGTTTTCCAAAAACTGCTGCCAGAAATTTTCACGATTTTTTACTAAAACGGCACCGAAAGCACTACATCCGGCCGTTGAGAGGCCGAAATACAGCCGCCTCAGCCAG
>JALOMD010000041.1 GCA_025455595.1 Cytophagales bacterium
CGGTGGTCGCCGTATCATTATCTGGGTGTCGTAAACCACAGAGGCGATGATGGGTATGTGTGTTTTTTGCTCCAGTTCGCTTTCGTCTTCAACCCGCTTGTCGAGGTAGCTTCTGAAGCCGATTAATCCGGCAGGTGCGGCAAGACCCAGCATCATGGCGACCAAATACACCAGCGATGGATTGGGGGACACAGGCTTGTCACCGACTTGTCGCGCCGTATCTACCACGCTTTTGTCAGGGGCACTGGAAGCCATGGCGATGCTCGCCTCTGCCCGTTTTTCCAAAAGGTAACTGTACACTTCGCTGTTCAGCCGGAAGCCCCGTTGTATGTTGTTCAAGCTGCGTTCGTTTTCGGGCAGTCGTTCAATTTTCAGCTTCACTTGGTCAATCCGGCGTTGGTTTTCAGCAATGGATATGGTTCCAGACCGAATCAGGTTGCGTACGTCTTCTACAAGCGTTTTTTTCGTGTTTTCGATTTTCATATCCAGTATCCTCAGGATCGGGTTGTTGTCTCCGCTTGAGTTATAGGCAATCGCGATTCTCTCTTTGTTCAGGTCGTTCAGGTCGTTGAGCAACTTGGTCAGGCTGGGGTCGGCGATGCCCGCCATTGACGGTGCGACAATCTCGTTGAGCGAGGCATTGCGGGAAAGGTACGCCTCAATGTAGGCGTAGTACTGGTTTTGGGTTTTCCGCTCGGTCTGTTTCTCCTCTAACCGGTTTAGCAAATCGGTGAGCGTCTGTGCGGACGCGCCTATGTCAATCACCCGGCTGCTGGCTCTGAACCTTTCCAGCTTGCCTTCCACCTGGTTCAGCGTGTCGGCGACCCGGCCCAACTGCTGGTCAATGAAATCAATCGTTCTCAGTCCGAGTTGATTTTTCCTGCGCATGTCGTTTTCCACATATACCGCCGAAAGGGTGTTCAAAAAAACACATTCCTTTTCAGGGATTACCCCTTTCAGCGTCAGGTTTACGATGTTGGACTCATCGGCAATCGGAGCTACATTTAGCCTTCTTTGATAAGACTCGACTGTTCTTTTCAGACTGTGGTTGACGAAGTAATAGCGGCTGTTCCAGTAATCACCGTTTTTGTCGGCAGGCCACAATGTGAAACTGAGGAAGCGGCTCATGAAAGGCTTCCCGACAACCCCCTTCTGGTGTATTGTCACCGTATGCTTTCCTTCCACCGTTCTGTGGGAACGGAAATCGTACAGACAGGCATCTGTCGAATTGACCTCGACCAAAAAGGTGTCGCTATCAACGAACGACAGGTGCACAGGGGTGTCTATTAGTTGGGGCCGGTCTTTGTCCATGACAACCGAAACACCTTCTTTGTGCGTCTCCGTGGAAAAGAACCTGTCCAGTCCTGTGAAAGCACTGTTGGATCTGTACACTTTCGTAAAGTCTCCTATTTTTTCAACCGTTTGCCTGATGGTTGAGAAAGCAGACAGTATTCCTATTTCATCCTCCAGAACCGCATCGCTTTCGAGTAATTCCAAGCCGTTGATGAACTTTTTGTTTCCGTCGCCCTTTTCACTCAGGTTCTGGTCTTTCAGTTGCAGCGACGCTTGTATCAAATAGACTTTCTCAGCAGATTGTATGTACAGGTAGGCACCCGTCTGTGCCAACACAAGGCTCGCAAGAAAAAAAGGCCACCTGCGCAGAAACTTTTTTATCACCAGCCGTACGTCTGTTTCTTCCATGTCTCAGTTCCTGATGTAGTTCAACAAGAGTATGGTCGTTGATATGGCCCCGAACACTACCCCGAGCAATGTCAGGTTTCTTCGGCTATACTTGGCCGTTAAGGGCTGTATGTAAAGCGCATCGTTGGGCATCAGAAAATAGTACTTTGATTCCAGCAGTTTCGGATCGTTCAGGTTTATCAGGATTGTCTGTGTGCCTTGCTCTGCCTGTCGCACCAAGACCACCTTGGTGCGATTGCCGAAATCGGTCAGGTCCCCCGCCATGGCCAGTGCGTCCAGCAAAGTGGCGCGGTCGTTGAAAAAATAGTAGTAGCCTGGCGTGTTCACTTCGCCTAAGACGGTCACTTTGAAACTGACCAGTTTTAACAGGACGGTTGCGTTTCCTACGTAGGCACTCAGTTTTTCTTGAATGGCCTTCTGGGCTTCGTCCAAAGACAGTCCGGCAACTTTTATCTTGCCTGCCTCTGGCAAGGATATGTTTCCTTCCGAATCAACTGAGTAGCCATTGACGTAAAGGCCGGTCGGGTTCCACTGTTGGAAAGTGCTTTGGGGCAATGCATTGAAATAATCCGCAGTTTCCTTGTCCAATGTCTTGATGCGCACAGACAAGACATCCGCCGATTGCAGTCGGTAGGCAGGGGCGGGATTGGGAGTACTGACCGGTGCGACCGTGTTGAACGACGCATTCGGGAAATAAATGACTTTGCGCTTGGATATGCAGGAACCGAGCATGACGATTAACAGTATCGTTTGCAATAGGCGTTTCGCGTTTCTACAATTCATGGGTAGTCGGATTTGGGGCGGCGGCCGTTCCATCGGGAGGGATGCGTCAACACGTGACGTTTCAAAGCAGGCTTCACATTCAATAGGCGTGTTTTTCACCCGCCACTATGTTCCTGACTGTCATCAGGATGATTTTGATGTCGAGCCAAAGGCTCCATCTCTTGATGTACACAATGTCGTAATCCACTCTTTTCCGCATCAGGTGCAAATGCTTGGTCTCGCCACGATATCCTTTGACTTGGGCGTACCCGGTTATGCCTGGCAGCACATTGTGCCGTACGGGGTACTCGGGGATTAACTCGGAGTAGTGTTCCAGTTGGCTGACCATATTGGGCCGGGGGCCGACCACCGACATGTCGCCCAGCAGAACGTTGAAGAACTGCGGGAGTTCGTCCAAGCTTGTCTTCCGCAGGAACCGCCCGACTTTGGTTACACGGGGATCGTCCTGGGTTGCCTGTCGCTCTGTCTGCGTATTCACTCGCATGGTCCTGAACTTTAGACACCGGAAGGTTTTGTTTCTCCGGCCTGGCCTTGGCTGCGAAAAAAACACCGGGCCGGGCGAGGACAACTTTACCGCAAGTGCAATGACGGGTACCAGCCAAGACAATACCGATAGGATAACCAAAAAGGAAAAAACGATGTCGAAGGCCCGTTTAATCAAGCTGTTCAGATTTGTCCGCAATGGATGTACCCATTGCTCGTAAACAGGCATTCCTCCGATGAATCGTATCTTCCCTTTGTCCGGTATGGCAAGACCTGGTGTCGGCAATACCAAACAATGGATGAAAGACTGGGAAGCAAACCGGGCGACTGCCTCAATGCATCTCTGCTGCTCGATGGGCACCCCCATGAAAACGTATCTCACCCCATAGTCGAGACAGTGTTTTTTGAACAAATCGAATTCCTCTTCGGCAAAGTCGTTCTGACGGGCGAACGATTCAAACACGCCTGTGAAAGCGTCACGGCCCCAGCTTTCTGTTAGTTTTTCGAGAAAATGCCGCCCGTAATCACCTGAGTTGACAAACACGAATTTGCCGCATACCAAATCCGGTTTGCTGTGATAGCGCAGCAGCCTTCGGCACAGGTTGCGCAGGATGACAATGGCAAGAGCCGTTCCTATGTAGCCGTGAACAACAAAATAGAAATACTTGAGAGGCAACCTGAAAAGCGACAAGGCCAACGAGACTATGAGGACATGGAGTAGCAGGGGTTGCCAAAGCCCGGAAGATACTTTGTACCTAACCAGATGTTCAAATTTCAAGCAACTGCCGACCGGCACAAGGGATACGGCCCACCAAGCAAAACAAAACATTAAAGCCAGCAACAGACAGGTTGTTTTGACATATTCCTGTCGCAGATTGTACAGAGTCAAGGCAACTGCAAATACACTGCAAACAAGCAACAGCTCCAATGTCGTCAGAAAATACCGCGTTTGTTTGTAAGATTCGGTGTCCTTTGTATAGACAACATCAGGTAGAACGAATTTTCCAAACCTGTGGCTCCGGCCTTGCGATCCGCTGTGAAACACCATTGCTTTTTTCATACTTATACATCGGAATTTAGGTTTATGTATGGTTTGTTATCTTCGAAATCCTGATGTACAGACACTATGTCAACACATTGCATTGTACGAGACAAGGCTGCGTGGCATAAACAATCATCGTACCGACAAAACTGCATGTCCGACACGCGGTTTTTAGGCTTGTCAGCGTTGCATACCAAAGGCGATCCGCGCTTCAAAAGTATCCTGTGAGGAACTAACAACCGTCATTAGTGCCATTAAGAAAATGCTAAATGTGTTTCATATAAAATTGATGTTAAATTAAGGTTAAGTCGTAAAAACTCTGTCGTAGTGGGCTAAAGAGCCGTTGAATGCGTAAAAAACAAGGCAAAATCGACTGAAAAAACGCTTCCGGTTCAAGCGGGACAAGCAGTTTTTGGGGTAATGCCGCCTTGCGAAACAAGGGCGACACATGGATTCGGGTACACGGGAACACAGACTTCAGGATTCACGATTACACTGTGGAGCAAACCACGGCAAAAGGCTGCTACACCATCGAATCTCATTCCAAGGCATGGACTGATTCCTGTTTCTGGAAACGGTGGAGCCTGAGCTGGACGGCTTATGCCAACGGTATGAAATCTATAACAACACACTAATAGTGCCGGAGGTGTGCGGATGGGACGACGAATCCGCACTTTGCATCACCATTGAATTCAACAGCTCGGACATTCGAGGTGTAGGGAATTTGCATCGGTTACCTTCCGTCCCTATCCATTGGAATCCGCTGTCGGTCATGTTTGCCAATATTGGCGGGTATTCAGGCAGTCAGGCAAGCCAAGCGTTCAAGGTCGCGGATGAAAAGATTCTGGATTTGCTTCCTATGGACTACCAAGTGCTGGACGAAAACGGCAACAGGAGGGGCGTGCCCGTAAATGTCAGCGGTTTTCCAAGCAAGCCGACGCTGGTGTTCCTCCAGTCCCGTTTCACGGCCAACGCCGTCCTCCGCCAACAGCACAAGCAGCGGGTGAAAGGTGCGGTTGACCGGGCTTTGTCCGGCGCGGTCTCCGGCAATTTGTCCGGTCTGGAAGCGGCCTTGGAAAAGCAAGGCATCCGTACGGTTTTACGGCGGAACCAAGACGGGGTGGTGTACGGAATCACCTACGTGGACCACCTGACCAAGTGCGTCTTCAACGGCAGTGCGTTGGGCAAGGCCTACGGTGCCGAGGGCATCCTGGAACGGTGCGGGCAAAAGACGGAAACCGTGCCGGATAGCATTGCGGGGCGGCAACATTCGCAACACGATGGCCGCCAAGCCGCCGTGCGTCCGAATCATCCGGGACACGACGGGGCGGAAATGCAACCCGGTGCCATCGCCGGTGAAAAGGGCTTGGGAAATCCACTTGCGGCAGGAGTGTTGGAGACGCTGCCGAGACCGGAACAAACCGGCGGTTATGTGCCGGGCGAACTCAAAAAGCGGCGGAGGAAGAAGAAAAAGAAAGGCGTTTCAAAACAACCTTGAACGCCACGATGGTCATTGGGATAGAAGGAAGAACAAACAGGCAATAAGGAATATTCCGGACATGGTTCATACCGGCGGGGTCGTGGAAAATAAGGCAACGGCTTTGTAATCTGCGGTGGGTTTGTCTTGGGTTACTCGGTTCGTTTTCCGATAGGGTGGTGTCGCTGTCATGGGTTGCCAAGACAATACTTGCAAAACACTGTCTGCTCCTAACCAAGCGTTTTGGGCAAATTTTGCCCAAAACGCTGTACAACGCCGGAAAACAAATTCCGGGAATTGAAAAGCCTTGGTGTGAACGCTTGCTTTGTGCCGAATGAGTTTCCGACGCATCAGTCCGGTCGTATTTTTCCCTATTTTGCGCAGACAAAAAACACAAGCTGAAGAAGGTTGGTTACGCATTATGAAACCCGAACGCAACTACATAGCCGAAATCCGAGGCATCATAACCGATGCCCGGACGAAAGCGTACGCGGCCGTTAACTTTGCGATGGTGGAAGCATACTGGCTGGTGGGCAAACGCATTGTGGAGCAAGAGCAGCAGGGCGAAAAAAGAGCGGCTTACGGGGAAAAGGTTGTGAAAGAATTGTCAGTGGCACTGACGGCTGAGTTCGGCAAAGGTTTTTCGATAGCCAACCTGAAAAACTTCCGGCAGTTTTACCTTGCGTTTCCCGAAGACCAGAAAAGCTACGCACTGCGTAGCCAATTGACCTGGACGCACTACCGGCTCATTATGCGGGTGGAAGACCCCAAGGCAAGGGCGTACTACATCCATGAATGCGCCGAGCAACAGTGGAGCAGCCGGGTGTTGGAACGGAACATCAACACGTTCTACTACCAGCGGTTGCTTTCTTCACAGCAGAACCCGGCCTTGCCCGATGAAAAGCAGACCGTGCTTGACTTCATCAAAGACCCCTACGTTTTCGAGTTCCTGGACATAACCCCGGCATGGCCGCAACTGGAAAAGGACTTGGAAACCGCCTTGCTATCCAACCTGCAACAATTCCTGCTGGAATTGGGAAAGGGGTTTACCTTCTTGGGCCGGCAGTTCAGGATAAGCACCGAAACCGAGCATTTTTTCATTGACTTGGTCTTTTACAACTACCTGCTCAAGTGTTTCGTGCTCATTGACCTGAAGACGGGCAAGCTCACGCACCAGGACGTTGGGCAGATGGACATGTACCGGCGGATGTTTGACGACCTGAAGAAGCCCGAAGGGGACAACCCGACGATTGGCATTCTGCTCTGCACCGAAAAAAGCGAAACCGTGGTCAAATACTCGGTCATCAGCGACAGTGCGCACTTGTTCGCCACCAAGTACAAGCCCTACCTGCCCACCGAGGCCGAACTGATTGCCGAGATAGAACGCGAAAAACTATGGCTGGCGCAGCGGATGGAAGAAAAAGCGAAGAATGAAAAACAGGAACCTTAAGGCGACCTTTGGCACAGGAAGTTGTTGGCTCCCGGTTGAGTAGTGGTTGGAAAGAGGTGATGCGTGTTTCCGCCGATTTTGGAATTTCCCTGTCCGTCCGGCACTTGCGTGCCTTTGGCGTAGGCGGGCGTTTTGGGCGTTTTTTGCTTAAAACGCCGATTCCTGTGCTTTCAGTGGAAAAGTCCGGTTTTCCGCCGCCCTGCGCCCTCGGTGTCGGGGCGGCTGGCACTGGCTTTGGTTGAGGAATACCTGGAACACCTCCAGGCGGAAAACAAGGGCAAGATTTTTCCGGTGCCTTGCAATCAGAAGACGAACGCCTACCTGAAGGAAATCGCCGACCTGTGCGGCACTGGCAAGCCTCTGGCCACCCGCTTGGCCTGCATACATTCGCCACCACGGTCACGCTGACCAACGGGTGCCCCTGGAAACGGCGAGCAGCATGCTGGGACACAAAAACCTGAAGAGCACCCGGATTTACGCCAAGGTAGTCCAGATCAAGGTGAGTGCCGACATGGAAGCGTGTGTACGGACAACGGTTGGCCCTGCGGGCGGGAACGCAACAGGTCGCGGTGCACAACCTGCGCGGCAAGGGGATTTTGAGAGGCATGTACATGGTAAAAGTGCAAGGGGGCACCTTTTTCGCCAGCCGGAAATTGGTGGTTCAATAAAAACAAACCTTTGTCCGACCGCTGCAAGCCTCTCGCCTGCTCAGGAGGGGCTTGCCTTTTGCCCCCAACGTGCTCGTCAGTCAAAGCCATTGCCTGCCGGTTCGGTTTCTGCTTCAGGGTCTTCTTTTGGTCAGATAAATAATCCGAACCTTTTGGGCAAGGTTGTTAGGAGTGCACCAAAAAACGAAACGGAGTTGGGAGTGGATTTCGAGAAAAAATGACCGTGTAGGGTGTTTGGGGGCCTTGTTGTGCTGCCAAGTCGGCTTTTCAACCATGTCCCCGGCATGGCAAAGCGCATATGGCCGGGCGGATGTGCCAACGACTTCTCGCTCACCTAAAAAGCGACGGAATACGGTAAAAAAGCACGGTGAACAATACGGTGAACACGTTTGAAAATTGATTTGCAATTCGTTGCTTTTCAGGTATTTGTAAAAAAGGTTCGAATCCCTCCAGCTCCACCGAAATCCCCCGAAACAAGCTGTTTCGGGGGATTTTTTGTTTAGAAACTATTCAAGCAAAAAAACCAACGATTCAGTTGCCATTTCAGGCGACTCAAACATACCCCGGTCTGCTTTGGCAAGCCGGAGTTTATTTTTGGAGCGTCAACCAAAACAACTGCAACTATGAAAACTGTGACATTGCTCTTGCTGTGCATTTTGCCTATCGGTGCGACAATCGCACAAGAAAATCGTCTTGTGGCGGGGCTTCCCCTTACTGTTTCGGTCTTCTCGCACGCCGTCAGTTTGCCCACGTTCAAAGGATTTTTGAAACGGCCTAACTTCGGTGTGCGGGTCGGCACCGAGTTTTATTACCGCAACCGACCCGGCTCGCAACTGATCCAGACGCTGAATGTCGGGTTTTACCACCACCGGTCGCTGCAAACCGGGTTGTTTTTGAACACCGAATTCGGCTACCGGAGATTCATCGGAAACTTTTACACGGAAGGCTTCATTGGCATTGGGGCACTGGGGCTGTCGCAACAACTTCGGAGTTACGAACCCACCGAAACAGGCGAGTTTCGTCCGGCTTCCCGCCTGATGGTGCGGGCCATGCCGTCGCTGAGTGCCGGGGTCGGCTACCGTTTCCGGCAGCACACCGCTACGCCGGTCAGCGTTTTTGCCCGCTACGAAGTTTTTGGCGAAACACCTTTCAACAATCAGGGCGTTCCGGTGTTGCCGCATTCGGCTCTGCACGTGGGTACTCGTCTGTATATGAAACATTAATCTCCAACTACAACTATGAAAACTTTAATCGTATTGACTTTATCCGCAGGTTTGCTCATGGCCTGCGAGGCTTTGGAAGTGCCGCAAAGCCAATCCCAGCTGTGTGCGCCGGAAACCTACGCGCAGCACCCGCGCCATCAGGAATATTTGGCCGAATTGCGCCAATACCAGCAAAAATCCGGCTCGCCGGGCAGTATTATGCTCATTCAGAAACCGGGCGAATCCCGCTGGGCGGGGGCGGTCGGCAAATCCAATTTGGAATACCAAACTGATATGCGCGTATGTGACCCGTATCGGGTGGGCAGCATTACCAAGATGTTTGTGGCCGTTGCCGCGCTGAAACTGTACGAGCAAAATCAGCTTCGTCTGGACGACAAACTGGCGACGCTGCTGCCCCAAACCACGGGCCGCATCCCGCAAGCCGAGCAAATTACCGTGCGGCACCTGCTTTCACACACCAGCGGCATTGTTGACCCGCCGAATGAAAGCATTCGCTACCAGTTGGCTATTCCTAACAACTATCGGGCACGTTTTGAAATGACAACCGACCAGTTGCTGCGCGAGTATGTGTATGGCAAATCGCTGCATTTCACACCCGGCACGGGCTGGAGCTACAGCAACGCCAACTACTGGCTGCTGGGGCAAATCATTGAGAAAAAGACGGGGAAACGTTTGCAAACGGTCTTGAACGAATGGATTTTCCAGCCTTTGCAACTGACCAATACCTATCTGGAAGTACGCGACGACCGGAACGTAGTGCGCGGCTACGCCGATTTGTACGGCAACGGTCGGTTATTCGATGTAAGTCACTGGGACAGAGCCGACAGCGACGGAGAAGCCGACGGCGGCATTATCTCAACGGCGGCTGACTTGGCTACGTTTATGGAGGCTTTGTTCGGTGGCAAATTGCTTTCAGAATCCACGCTGGCCGAAATGATTAAACCGACGTTACTACCTTCCTGTCCCAATGGCGACTGTGAGTACGGCTTGGGCATCGAACACTGGAAGACCGAACTGGGAACGGCCTACGGACACAACGGCGGGTCGGTTGGAATTGAGGCAAATCTGTTGTACTTTCCCCATAACAAGGGCGTGTTTGTGCTGTACAAAAACAATGGCAACGGCTCAGACAAAAGCCTGATGAACCGACTGATGAAATGAGGACAACGCACACAAATACCGCATCCGTTCCGGTGCGTCCGACTTCGGTGTTGAGCCGAAACAGTGCCGTGGTTTATCTCAGCTTGGTATTGTTTTGCATCGTCACGTTGTTCGTTGGGCAACATTTGGCCGGGAAGGGAACGCCCAATCTTCGTTTGTTCAGCTGGGATGGCGTGGGGCTGGTGGCCGCCGGCTTCATAGGCATCTGGCTGGCTCCGCGTACCGGTTTCGCCGATTTGCTCGACTGGCGCGTGAGTTCTTGGCAGCGGTTCGGGCAGCCGTTCATCGTCGGGCTGGGTTTTGCCGTGGCTGATGTGGCGGTGTACAAACTCGTCATCCATCCTGAACCTATTACGGCCCTTACGCCGTTTATGCAGCCGTTTCCGTATTCGGTGTTGCTGTTCGGGTCGGGGGCTTTGTACACCGACTGTCTGTATCGGCTCATTCCGATGCCGGTGCTGATGTGGCTGATTGGCGGTTTTTTGCTGAAAAA
>JALOMD010000664.1 GCA_025455595.1 Cytophagales bacterium
GTAGTGTTTGAAAAACCTTGTTTTGTCGCATGAAAGCCACAGGCCCCGGTAAAATAGTTCACGCTGTTTCGCGGTTATTGCAGCGACAGTTCGTGTGTGCGCAATCCGTGACCAAGCCCGCTCCATCCATTACGGTTATTCATACAAACTTTTGTACATGCGGCTGTTCGCCGTCCATGACGTTTTGGGCAATTTTTGCCCAAAACGCCGCCTGTGTCTTACACCTCTCGGAAAATCGAAATCCCAGTAGCTCCCTTTCTGGCCTATAACGAACGCCCAGAGAACCGCCTGTAGTTGTCATGGGCACGCATTGCGACCTTCTACGCCATTCTCAAGCGATTGGCTGCGTCTAATTAGGCTCGTAAACAACTGACAATCAATAGTTTTATTCTCCATTTTTTAGACGATCCCCACGTAGCCTCCAAGGCGGCACTTCCTCGCTTCTGTACAAATAATTTATTGAAAATCAATTGATTACACATCGTTCAAGGATACTCGCGCATCGGAAAATTGGGTAGTGTAATATATTGACTGATAGGCTGTAGTTTTGTAATTCACCCAAACAGCAACCGAGATGATCGTGACCAAACACAAATGCAAGCGGTGCCAGAGCGAGAACATTGTCTTGAACGGGAAGAACAAGTCCGGCTCGCAGACCTACAAGTGTAACGACTGCGGTGCTTGCCGGGTCCTGTTCTCGGTCAAGAAAACCCGGAACATGGACCCGGACGCACTGGCACGAACCTACCAGGGAAGAAACAGCCTTCGCTCCACGGCCCGCATATTCGGGGTGAGCCACTTCACCGTCTCGGCCCTGCTAAAAAAAAGCCAAGCCCTTAGCCGATTTCAAGACAACGGTCTTGCCCGCCAAAGGCGACCAGGCCGTGCCGGCAAACCAGGCCGTGCTGGAAGTGGACGAGGTGTTCTCCTACGTGCTGCCAACCAGATACGTACCTGGATAGCGCAGAACCGCCAAAACCGGCAAATCGTCTCGTTCTTCATCGGTGACGGCACGATGGACTCCTGCAAGCGGCTGCGGCGCAAGTTGCCCTACCAGTTTCTGCGCTGCAACCGTTTCTCCGACTTCTGGAAGGCCCACGACTGCCTGCCCGAGGCCACACACCAGAAGGCGGGGAAAAAAACCGGCGAAACGGCGCACGTCGAGCGGCCCGACAACACCATCCGCCAACGCTTCAGCCGCTTTGTCCGCAAAACCCTCTCTTTCTCCAAAAAGGAATACATGCTCAACCTGCATTTCAAGCTTTGGGCTTACCACTACAACATCGCCATTATCAATAATCTAAATCCTATCAGATAAAAAATAACACTACCCGAATTTCTTCTCAGCCACAGCTTTTTTCTCGAATTGGGGCGCATCGTCACACGACCGGATCATCCGCAGCACTTCGTCATGCAGGTCTTTGTAAAGTTCGAAGTCGTTTTTTCGGGTTATGTACACACCCAATTCCTGATTGTTCACTTGTGAGTAATCGTACAGGTTCATTGAGGTAATGACGGCCTCGTTCTCATTCAGGTAGCATTTGGCGTGAAGGTTGGTGCAACATTCCAGTTTCACCGACTCGAGTGTCCTTATCCATTCCTTCTCTTTGGGAAGCAAGTCGTCTTTTCCGTACACAATTCGGAAATCAAGTTTTATGCGGTCGGCATCCTCCAGCGACTTGCGGATGCGTTCGTTGAATTTCAGGTACGGGCTGACCAAATACAGCTTTTCCTTGGCTCCATCAATGATTTGGTCAAGGTGGTGGGATATTCCGTTCGTTTTGAGCAGTTTTGCCATGTAATTTAAGGTCGTGTCTGAAAGTTATTGAAATAGTACATTTGCGAATATGGCAACAATCTTGGTAAAATGCAAGCAGTGCGGCTCGACGCATGTGGTCAAGAACGGGTTGAGCAAAACCTGTTTCCAACGCTACAAGTGCAACGACTGCGGCAGGATCTTCCGACTCGACTTCGAGAAAAAGGCTTACCGACCCGGAGTGAAAGAGCAGGTGCTTTCGATGAGCGTCAACGGCTCGGGCACGCGCGAGATCGCCCGTGTGCTGCACAGCGACAAGAACACGGTCTCGGCCGTGCTAAAAAAAAAATCGAGGCCGTCCAGGTCAATCCGCGCATCATTGACAAGACCGAGGCTGGGCGGTATTTCCAACTGGGCGAAATCGTGTTTTTTTCGGTCAGCATCGACGAGCAATGGTCGTACGTGGGCAGCAAGCAAAACCAGCACTGGCTGTGGTACGCCATCGAAAAGCACAGCGGCAAGGTGCTCGCCTTCGCCTTCGGCAAGCGCAGCGACGAGGCGTTCGCGGCCCTGAAACAGTTGTTGTCCCGTTTCCGGATCCGGTGGCATTACACCGACTCGTGGGGCGGCCACCAACGCCACCTGTGGGATTCCGGGCACAAGGTGGGAAAAGCAGGCACCCAGGACATCGAACGAAAAAACCTTGACCTGAGAACGCGCATCAAACGATTGCAAAGGCGGACAATCGGTTTCTCCAAGTCCGAGGAAATTCACGACAAGCTCATTGGTTATTTCATAAATCGCTATATGTTTTGATTTCAACTCCTTTCAGACACGACTCAACAATCAGCCATTCACTTGTTCTATCATTCAAAACTCACCATTGAAAAATAGTAGCTTTTAAAACCACAAAACCTGTCATCTATGCTACGCAACTATGTAACCATCGCTTGGCGCAATCTGTGGAAAAACAAGACATTCAGCCTTATCAATATCATCGGACTTTCGGTGGCGTTTGGCAGCGG
>JALOMD010000665.1 GCA_025455595.1 Cytophagales bacterium
GGCATCAGGCGCGGCGCAAACTCAATCACGTGCGTCTCGGCGATTCCCAAGTCCATCATGGCCTTGGCGGCTTCCAAACCCAGTAAGCCGCCGCCAATCACCGCGCCTTTGCGGGCTTTTTTGGCGTAGCTTTTCATCAAATCCAAGTCTTCGATGGTGCGATAGACGAACACGCCGTCTTTTTCCACGCCCGGAATCGGCGGCACAAACGGAGCCGAGCCGGTCGCCAGCACTAAGTAGTCATAGCTTTCGGTGATGCCGTGGAACGAGTGAACGGTTTGGTTGGTGCGGTCAATTTGCTGCACGGGGTCGCCGAGGTGGAGCGTGATGCCGCGTTCGGCGTACCAGGCCAACGTGGACATGCTCAGCGAATCGGCGGTTTTAGCGGGGTCGAAGTATTCGCTCAGATGCACGCGGTCATAGGCGTGGCGCGGCTCTTCACCGAAAACCACGATTTCAAACGCGCCGGGCCGGGCTTTGGCGGTCAGTTTTTCGCAAAACTTGTAACCCACCATGCCATTGCCGACGACTACGATTTTTGTAGGTTTGCTCATATTCTCTACTATTTTTATAGATGTACTATGAATTTATTTGTATCTTAGCCCCCTAACCCCCGAAAGGGGAATTTTGTCGGGTGAAATAGTATCTTTTGGAAAGGCCAAACCCAAGCGTCAGCCGCTCGCCTCTGGCGAGTGGCAACTGTCCGACGATGAAATTCGTCGGGCGGCCTCTGGCCGAGTTTGTTTCAGTTTTACAGGCGTTTTGGGCGAAAAACGCTTAAAACGCTGATTATACATCTGAGCTTTTACCAACATCGGCCAGAGGCCGCCCGGCGTAGCTTCGCCGCCGGACAGTTGCCACTCGCCAGAGGCGAGCGGCTGATGCTTTAGGATATACATCTTTATTTTCGAGCCTATTTCTCGGAAAAACTATACGTTTCATAAAACACAAGTTCATTTTTAAAGGCATTCTTCCAAAATTTTATCTTTTTTTCTTAAAACGCCTTAAAAATTCAACTCACCAAACTTAAAAATCTTACTTAGATTTGTCAATAGGCGATAGAGTATTTTTTACTATTATTCTGAAATTCATTTAAAATTCACAACTAATTACAAGTTTTGTCATATTTTAAAGAATAAAATAGCTGTTTTAAAAAATTAATTAGAATAAAAGATTGCCTGCATTGAAGTTTTCCTTATCTTTGAAATAGAGTACTATTACTCAAAAAAGCTTCGTTTCGAGAAAAAGCCCTTCATTTTTTGACTGGAATTGCCCATTTCAAGCGGAAAAAGCACATGAAACACCCAAAATTGACACTGGTAGGCGGCGGCCCCGGCGCGGCGGATTTGATTACGCTGCGCGGCATCCGTGCCATTCAAGAAGCCGACGTAATCTTATATGACGCGCTGATTGACGATTCGCTGCTCGGTTACGCCAAGCCGGAGGCGATAAAGCGGTTTGCGGGGAAGAAATTCGGTTGCACGTCGCTGTCGCAGGAGGAAATCAACGAGTTGATTGTACACTACGCGCTGGAAAACGGCCACGTGGTGCGCCTCAAAGGCGGCGACCCGTTTGTGTTTGGCCGGGCCACGGAGGAAATTGACATGGCGCGGGCTTACGGCATTGAGGTGGAAGTGGTGCCGGGCGTATCGAGCTGTGTGGCGGTGCCGGCCTCGCAGATGATTCCGGTGACTTCGCGGGGCATAAGTGAAAGCTTTTGGGTGACCACCGGCACCACGCGCACCGGCGAACTGTCGGGCGATGTGGCCTTGGCGGCGCAATCCACGGCCACGGTGGTGATTCTGATGGCGATGAGCAAGCTGAAGGAAATCACGGAACTATTCGCCAGCCACGGCAAAGGCGATACACCGATGATGATTGTGCAAGACGGCTGCACGCCCCGCGAAAAATATGTGGTCGGCACGGTAAATAGTATCTTACAGCAAGCCGAAACCTCCGGCTTGGGCAACCCGGCCATCATGGTGATTGGCGAAGTAGTGGGCCTGCACGTGGAATTCGCCGGACGGATTGCGAACCGGTATGCGGTCATCCGAAAGGAAGGCTACTGATAACATAAAATCAATTGAACCAAAAGGCAGGCAGATTGTACATTTGTCTGCCCGTCACCCAGGTCTGTGGCACACAGACCATTGCTTCATTGCGCTGCCGGTCTGTGTGCCACAGACCTGGGTGACGGGCGTTTTGGGCAAAAAATGGCTAAAACGGCTGCCAACTTTCTTCCTCTCAATTGTCAACCGATAATTTTCGCCTGCAAGATTACTGTTCCTTGTCGTCCTGCTCGGTGTAGTCGTTCAGGCTGTTGTTGATTTCCCGAATCACCGTGTCCATTTCCTGAGCCGACTGTTCTATAAATGTCAAGGCTTCTGTTTCGGAGATGGTTTCCTGCTCCATTTTGACCAAGTGCGTGATGCCAAGGATGCGGGCCAAGGGGCCGCGCAATTTGTGTGCATTGTAAAAAGCGTATTTTCGGAGCAGTACATTTTGCTCCTCCAGTCGTTCTGTTCTCTGAATCACTTTTTGTTCCAGATCCTCGCTCAAAGCCTTCACTTCCGCGTTCGATTTGCCCAGATTGTCGGCGATGTCTTCCACCTGTCTGTTTTTCTGCCGCAACAGCTTGTTCAGTCTGTGCAGTACATAAGACAAGCCGCTCACGAGCAACAAGCCGACGCTTGCCAAAGTCACGATGAGCCGCTGTTGTCTGTTTTCGGCCAACGTGCTGCGTAGTCGGGTGGTTTTGTTCAGATTGTCTATTCTGAGCAA
>JALOMD010000042.1 GCA_025455595.1 Cytophagales bacterium
GCCGACCAAGCGGCCATGCGACAAGGCAACGCCCGAACTTACATGCGACTGATTCAGAAGCAGTTGCTGCAACGGTTCGGCCTCCATCCGCCGCTGGCCCAGCCCTTTTGCGATTCCCAAATCAAACAACGCATCGCCATGCTGAAAACGCCCGACTCGTCGGCCAAAAAGCGGCTCCGGTATGCGTGGGCCGTGGCTGCGGCGCTTTTGCTGACCGGATTGCTGGCTTGCGAGAAAGTACCGCAAAAGATGGCGGCCGTGGTTCCGGCGGGAAAAATCGCCGTGACAGGTCGGGTCACTGACGAAAGCGGCAAGCCGATTGAAGGCGTGACGATTGTCCTCAAAGGCACCTCGAAAGGCGCGGCTGCCGACCGGGACGGCCAATACGTGCTTTTGCTGGACGAGATGCCGCAGAATCGTGCCACGCTTGATGCAACCCTGAAACCCGGCACACAGACGTTGGATCGGATTTACATTTTCGGCTACACCAACGACCCCGTGGAGCCGCTGGTTTCGGCCACTGAGATCGAAAAAAAGGAAGCACTGAAAGAAAAGCCCGCTGTCAATCCCCCGTCAGAATATTCCGACGTACCGCCCGGCGCGTTCGTTGCCGTGGAGCAAATGCCTGAGTTTCCCGGCGGCATGGCCGAACTGATGCGCTACCTTGCGAGAAACATCCGCTATCCGGCCTCGGCGCGAAAAGAGAAGCCGACACGCCGCTCGACTTGGCAACGGAAGTGACGCGCGTCATTAACGGAATGCCAAAGTGGAAACCCGCCAAACAAAGCGGGAAATCCGTCGCCGTGACGCTGCAACTGCCCATCCTGTTCAGTTTGCAGGGGCAGTGATTGAAGGGGCTGAAAGGTTACAGGTTGGAAAGTTGAAAGGTTGAAAATTGGCGTTTTGAGCAGTTTTTGCCTAAAACGGCTACGAGTCGTGGGCGTTGTACGGGTCATGCCACGACTATCCACGCCAGGCCCGGAAACTTTTGCGTAAGGCGTTTTAAGCATTCCCGCCGAGTGCGGGATTTGACAATTTTTGCCCAAAACGCTGTTTTTCTTAACCTTTCTGCCTATCGGCACATAGGGATTCGTAGGAATACCCTGTCAGAAAAAAGCAACACATAGTAGAGTTACCATGCTCTGACAATCAGATGTTTATAAAAATTCAACGCAGCCGCTCGCCTCTGGCGAGTGGCGACTGTCCGATGGCGAAGCCACATCGGGCGGCCTCTGGCCGCTGACAGAATGGAATGTAAATAACTGATTTTGAGCCATTTGTTGATGCAATCACTGTCTCCTATCCCGGCCAGAGGCCGACCGCCGAACTTCGTCGGCGGACAGTCGCCACTCGCCAGAGGCGAGCGGCTGCGTTGAATTTTTATAAACATCTGATTGTCAGCTTATAATAATTCTATTCTTAACTCTGAATTAAAATGAACTTCCTGCTCCAAACCAGCCTTGCGTTGGTCTTGCTGTACGCAGCGTATCATTTCCTGTTGCGCCGGGAGGGGTTCTTCCGGTTCAACCGATGGTTCATTTTGGGGGCTTTGGGGCTTTCGGCGGGGCTGCCTTGGCTGCGGTTGCCCGTCGTCGAGGCCCTGCCCGCCATTCCGATGCTGACTCTGCCCGAAGCAACCGTGTTGGCAACCAACGCCGAGGCAAGCGGCTGGTCGTTTTCGTGGAACGGCGTTTGGCTGGCGGTGTACTGGGCGGGCGTGGGCCTGATGGTCGTGCGGTTGTTGCTGCAACTGTTCCGCTTGGCGCAGTGGCGGCAACGCTTGCCCACTGAGCTGCACAACGGATACGAATTGATTTACACCGGCGGACAACTGCCCACGTTTTCGTTTTTCCACTGGCTGTTTTGGGACGAAACCGCGCCGCTCACCGGGACGCAACAGACGCTGGTGCTGGCCCACGAGCAAGCCCACGTGCGGCAAATGCATTCCGCCGATGTGCTACTGCTCGAAATCGCCAAATGCTTCCTGTGGTTTCATCCGGCGGTTTACGCCTTCGGGCGGGAGCAGCGCACCGTCCACGAATACCTCGCCGACCAAGCGGCCATGCAAGAAGGCTCGGCGGAAAGCTACACGGCGTTGCTCGTGCAAACGCGGCTGCAAACCCTTTCGCTGCTGCTGGCACAGCCGTTCCAACAGTCGTCTCTCCGGAATCGCATCGAAATGATTAGAAACGCCCGAAACGTTCGCCCGGCCGCTTGGAAAGCCGCTGCGGGGCTGCTGGTCGCTATTCTGGTTGCGGTTGTGTTCGCCTGCTCCGACCGGGCCATGCTCACGCCCGGTCGCTTGGATGTATCGGGCCGCGTGCTGGACGATGCCGGACAGCCTTTGCCCGGCGCACACGTGATAGTGAAAGGCACTAACACCGGTACGACGGCCAACGCGGACGGACGCTATACGCTTGCCAACATTCCGGCCAACAGCACACTGGTGGTTTCGTTCGTCGGGTTTTCGGTAAAGGAATTTCCGGTCAAGCGGATGCGGAACGACGTGACTTTGGTGCCGGGCAACGACCCGGTTGGCACGCCGCCACCACCGCCTCCTCCTCCCATTTTCAGCGATTTGTCGGAGGAACCGTTCGTAGCCGTTGAGGAAATGCCCGCCTTCGAGGGCGGCATTGAGGGCCTGACAAGGTATTTGAACGATAATATCCGTTACCCCGAAAACGCCCGCAAAAACGGGCAATACGGCACGGTGTTCGTCACTTTCGTCGTGAAAACCGACGGTGGCATCACAGATGTACAAGTAGCAAAAGGCGTAAGCCCGGAGTTGGACGCGGAGGCCATGCGTGTGATCACCCAAATGCCCAACTGGAAGCCCGGCCGACAGAGCGGCAAGAACGTGCCGGTTCGGTACGCGATGCCCGTCAAGTTCACGCTACCGGATTGAAGTGAAATCGGGATGCGGTGAAACCTTCATAGGGATCAAAACCCTATGAAGGTTTTCCCGAACCAAGGCGTTTTGAGTGTTTTTTGCCCAAAACGCCGTCAATCTTTCAAATAATGCCGGATGATATCGGTAGTGGCGGGCGGCTCGGTGAGGGCAACTTGTTTCCGTACGTAGGCCGGAACCTCGGTGCGGTCCCGAATAAACTCTGGAGTCATGGCCTCGGCCTTTGCCGACGCGCCGGGGCGTTCGTTCAGTTTGCGGCGGCGCAAGAACACTTCCACTTCTTCAGACGGCTGCTCAACCGGTTTCTTTTCCTCAATCGCCGCCGGGGCTTCTATTTCGTCAACCGTGGAGGCGGGGCCGTCGGTCATGGCGACTTCGAGCGGAGCCGAGGCGGGTATCACGGCATCCGGCGTTTCTATTTCCAGCGTCACGGGCTTGGCCATGGGCCTTTCGTTCACAACGGCCGGTTGGTCGGGTGCGTCGAAGCCCGTGGCAATGATGGTGACGCGGATGTTTTGCGCCAGTGAGTTGTCAATGATGTCGCCGTGGATGAGTTCGTCCACCAGGATGCCCGTTTTTTCCTCAATGTACGCCATGATTTCCTTCGTTTCGCCCATGGTCATTTCGGCCTCTTGGCTGTAGAACATGGTGACGAGGATTTTCTTGGCTCCCCGGATGTCACGGCTGTTGAGCAGCGGCGAGTTCAGGGCGGCCTCGATTACCTTGCGGGCACGCGTTTCGCCACTGGCAATGGCCGAGCCGATGACGGCTTGCCCGGCGTTTTTCATCACCTTTTTCACGTCTTCAAAGTCAACGTTCACGTAGCCGGGCACGGTGATGATTTCGGCAATGGACTTGGCGGCGTTGGTCAAGATGTTGTCGGCTTCGGCAAAGGCCACGCTTTTCTTCAAGTCGCCAAAGATTTCGAGCAGTTTGTCGTTGAGAATCAACAGCACCGTGTCGCAGTGCTGTTTCAGTTCGTCAATGCCCTTGTAGGCGTTCTGGAGCTTGATGCGTCCCTCGAAACTGAACGGGGCCGTCACGATGGCAACCGTGAGCACGCCCATCTCCTTGGCGATGCGTGCAATGACCGGAGCCGCGCCGGTGCCCGTGCCACCGCCCATGCCCGCCGTGATGAACACCATCTTGATGTTGGGCGTGAACAGGGCCTTGATGTCTTCCTCGCTTTCGAGGGCGGCCGACCGGCCTTGCTCCGGGTTGGCTCCGGCACCGAGGCCTTCGGTGAGGCTGGCGCCAAGCTGCACTTTGTGGGGCACCGGGCTTGAGGCCAACGCTTGTGCGTCGGTGTTGCACACCACAAATTCCACATCGCGGATGCCTTGGCGAAACATGTGGTTGACGGCGTTGCCGCCGCCGCCGCCCACGCCGATTACCTTGATGATGGACTGGTTGTTGATCGGCAGATCGAATTTGACGTTTCCGAGGTCGAACATGAATTTAATTCAGAATTGTGAATTCAGAGTTATGAATGAAAAGGTGTTTCTGCCGCTTGCGGGATTTCCAAAACCGCCATCGGTGCCATCTGCGTTTTGGTCGTTTTTTGCTCAAAACGCCTATAAATGATATTATGAAAAGATTCAGAAAACACTACAAAAACACAGAAAAAGGGTTTTGAGCAATTCTGGCCAAATCCGTATAGTATTACAAGTATTCCGAAAAAACGTCTGACGCAGAACGATTAATTCTGAATTCTGAATTCACAATTCTGAATTAATAGTCGTTTTTATCTTCCAGGTCTTCTTTCAGCCAGTTGCGCATTTTGTCGAACAGGTTCCCGTTGGTCTTGGTCTGCACCGGGGGCGGAGTCTGCGCCACAGGCTTGATTTGCTGGTAGCGGTTTTCGCGGGCATCCAAAGAGTGGAAACCGGCCAGCACCAAGCCGATGGCCGTGGCGTACTGGGGGTTGCTGACGTGTCCGCTCCGGCTGATGCCAAGGTTTTCGCCGGCGTTGCCTACGCGGGTGGGCATGTCGGTGAGTTCCTCGAACAGCCGGGCGATGTCTTGCAGCAGGGCCGTGCCGCCCGCCAGCACAATGCCCACGTTGCGGATACGGCTCAGGTACGACGAACGTTCGATTTCGGCATAGACCATCTCAATGATTTCGGTGACGCGGGCCTCGATGATGCGGGCCACGTTCTTGGCCGACACCAAGCTCGGCTGCCGGTCGCGCAGGCCGGGCACCTCAATGCGCGACTTGGCATCAATGCGTTCGGGCAGGGCCGCGCCGTACTGCACTTTGATGGCCTCGGCATAGTGGCGCGTCACGCCGCAGCCGTAGGCAATGTCACGCGTGATGGCATCTCCGCCGAACGGCAGCACCGCCACGTGCCGCACAATGCCTTCGTAGTAAATCACCACGTCGGTGGTGCCGCCGCCGATGTCAACCAAGGCCACGCCCTGCTCTTTTTCATCTTCGCTGAGTACGGCCAAGCCCGAGGCCAGCGGCGAAAAAAACCGGCGGTTCACTTCCAGCATGGCGCGTTTCATGCACAAGTCCAAGTATTGCAGCACCGGCGACTGCACACTGATCACGTAAAAGTCGGCTTCGAGCCGCACGCCGAGCATTCCCACGGGGTCCATCACGCCGCTTTCGTTGTCCACGCGGTATTTCTGGGGCAGCACGTGCAAATTCTGGCTGCCCAACGGCGGGTTCACCAGTTGCATGTCCTCGTTGAGGCGTGCCACGTCTTGCACACTGATTTCTTCACGGGTGTTGCGGCGGGTCAGGCTCAGGTGGTGAGACGCGCCCCTCACCAAGGTGCTGTCCACGTTCACATTGACCAATCCCACTTCCAGTTCGCCGCCCGAGCCGCTCAGGATGTCGGCCTGCATCATGACAATGGCTTGGCGGATGGCCTCGGTGGTGCGGTCTATTTTGGTGACCACCCCCGAACGCACCACGCCTTCTTCCAACGGCACTTCGCCCACGCCCAAGACCTCGGTTTTGCCGTGTTCGGTTTTGCGGCCAGCCACCATGCACACTTTGGTGCTGCCAATGTCAAGGCCCACTACAACTTTCTCTTCCATGTTGCTACGCTGCTCCCGCCTTTGCCGGGATGAGTGTCGGAGGCACGGGTGCCCCGCTTATATGATATTTGAATGACCCGAGTTTTTAATTCAATTCTGAATCCAAGCTTGTGAATTCAGACAAGCGTTTTGGGCAAAAATCGCCCAAAACGCTTGCGCCAAAGCCTGCTTTGGAGAAGCTTCTCGCAACTGCCCACCGCCACTGCCACTGCCCACTGTTCATGAAATCCCTAACCGCTGACAATTTAGGGAATTGTAACGGCTTCATTCGCAAACGATTTGGTTTTTGTAAGCCACGCTGACGCGTTGGTAGCGGTTCCAACCTTGTACCGGCAAAATCCGCTGGTACAGTATCCGGACTTTGTCGAATTTGGTTTCAAGCTCGGTTGGCGGGCCGAACTCAATCACCTGCCTGCCCACTTGCGGATAGAGCCGCACGCTGCCGTCGGCATCAACCGACATTTGGGCCACCAATGCCTTGAAAAACCGTTCGTTGTCAATGCGTTGCAGCATCTCGAAATACGCCTTGCCGGTGCTGTCGGTGCGCAGGTTGCGGCGCAGCAGTTTGCGCAGGCCGTTGCCTTCCAGCAGCACCACGCGGGCCGTAAACCGCTCGGAAAGCGGCAGCACGTCGCCGTCTTCGCTGATGTACGCGTCGGGGGCCTGCGGGTCAACCACGCGGGCGATGGGCCGGTTCTGTTGTATTATTACGTTGAGCCTGCCGCCGAGGTCGGCATATACTTGGCAACTCTTGACAAACTTGTTGGTCTTGAGCCGGGCCTCCAACTGCTTCAAGTCCAGTTCGCGGAACGGCTCGCCTTCAATGCGCCGGTTGCCGTTCTGGGTGAGCAGGTTGCGCACGTCCTGCTCATTGATGAAATACGTGTCGTAAGCGTCTTCGATGCGTATGTTGATGCCCTCGCACCGCTTGCGATGCTGCCGGTTCTCGGCAAAGCCAATCAGCAGAAACAGCACCGCCCCGGCCGCCAAGTACTGGGCGGTTTGCCGGAAGCGAATGTTCTTGAACCGATTGAAAAACTTTAGCATCGTAACAAGTCGTCAGCGTAAGTGGTGAGTCGTGAGTGGTAAGTCGTAAGTAAAAATGTACCATCACGGATTGCGCTATTTATCACGCTGTAGCGTGATGGTACGGTCGTTTGGCGTTTTGGGTGTTTTTGGACAGGATTGCAGGATGAGCAGGATTTTTTCAATCATGCCAATCAGTTAATCATTTGAAAATCAAGGTTCTGACAAGCCGCCGTTTTGAGCGATTTTTGCCCAAAACAGCGATTCTTACACAGATGAAAATATCTTCGCGTGCGTGAGTTGCCGTTTTTACTCAAGACCCAAGACCAACGACTCAAGACTTACCCAGCCATTCGCGTATCGGATTGACGAACGTGTCAATGTCGCCGGCTCCCATCGTCACCAGCACATCAGGCTTGCGGCGGGCCAGCACTGCCATCAGTTCGTCTTTGCCGCAAAGCGTCTTTTCCTTCGATTGGATGTTTTTGAAAACCATCTCCGAGGTCACGCCCGGAATCGGCTGTTCGCGGGCCGGGTAAATGTCGAGCAGTATCGTTTCGTCGGCCAAGCTCAGGCTTTCGGCAAACTCGTCGGCGAAGTCGCGGGTGCGGCTGTACAGGTGCGGCTGGAACACCGCCGTCACCTTGCGGGCCGGGTACAACGCCTTCACCGAACCCAAAAACGCCGCCACTTCGGCCGGGTGATGGGCGTAATCATCTATGTAAACGAAGTTTTCGTCGCGATAGATGTATTCAAAGCGACGTTTTACGCCCAAATACGTCCGAAGCCCTTCCCGAACCTGTGTCTCGCCCACGCCCAGCAGCAAGGCGACAGCCGCCGCCGCCGTGGCGTTCTCTACGTTATGGTAGCCCGGCACCTGGATGCGCAAGTCGCGAACGGTGCCGTTGGGCGTGCGCAAATCGAAGGCGAAATGCGGCGGCTCGATGCGCACATTGTCGGCCCAAAAGTCGGCCGACTGGCCTTGCGCGTAGGTGTACGCCTGCACGTGGGTTGGCACAGCCAGCGGCAGCCCGTGGCGCACCACCAGCACGCCGTCTTGCTTGGTTTGCACCACATAGTCGTGAAAAGACTTGTGGATTGCGTCGGCGGTGCCGTAAATGTCCAAGTGGTCAGCATCCATCGAAGTCACCACGGCTACGTTCGGGTAAAGCGTCAAGAACGACCGGTCGAACTCGTCGGCCTCGGCCACCACCAGCGGGTCGGTGCCGTCGGCTTTGCCCATGAGCAGGTTGGTGCCGTAGTTCTGCGTGATGCCGCCCAAAAACGCCGTGCAGTTTTTGCCCGCCGAGGTGAGCAAATGGGCTGTCATCGAGGACGTGGTGGTTTTGCCATGCGTACCGGCCACGCCCACCGTAAACAAATCCTGCGTGAGCAGCCCCAGCACCTGCGACCGTTTCAGTTCGGCGAAGCCGTTGGTTCTGAAAAACCGCAGCCCCCGGTGGTCGGGCGGCACGGCGGGCGTATAGACGACCAAGCAACCTTCCGGCGAGCGGAAATCAGCCGGAATCAGGGCCGGATCGTCGTCGTACTGGACGGCAATGCCTTCTTTTTCAAGCTGTTCGGTCAGGGCGGTGCGGGTGCGGTCGTAGCCGGCCACCGTGTAGCCGTAGTGCCGGAACCACCGCGCCAATGCACTCATGCCGATGCCGCCGATGCCAACAAAATATACGCGGGAAATGTCTTTCAGTTGCAAGGATTCGCGGGTGTGTATGAACGGCGCAAAGGTAGTGAAAAATGGCTATCGGCTTTCAGCTTTTGGCCGTTAGCTGTTGGCTTGTTGCGGTTTTGTGGCAGCGTTTTGGGCAAAAATTGCCCAAAACGCGGTTGCGAATTGAACCGCCAGGCCATTCAAGCGAAAGACTCACGCCGATGAAGGCAAAGAACGAAGCCAACCGTTACGACAAGATTTTCAAGGAAAACATCGAAGCTGTGACACCGGCTCTGGTCGAAAAGGTGCTGCGCATCCAAGTTGCAAAGGCGGAGAAAATTCAGACAGATTTGCCCAAAACGCTGGAACGCAAACCCGACCAACTGCTGCGCATCACCGATACGTCCGGCGACACCTTCCTGCTGCACTTGGAATTTCAGGTCGTGGACGACCCGAACATGGTTGACCGGATGCTGTAGTATTGCGCCCTGCTGCGGCGAAAGTACAAACTGCCCGTGCGACAGCACGTGTTTTTCATCGCCGACCACACGCCGCGCATGGTCACGGAAATTGCCGAGAGCCATTTGCGCTACGAATTCGACTTGATACGGCTGTCAGAAGTGGACTACAACTTGTTTCTGTCGTCGGCCCTGCCTGACGAAGTCGTCTTTGCGGCCTTGGGCAACCTCGGCACCGACGATTTTCCCACCGCCGCCCGTCGCATCATCCGCCGCTTGGCCGAAACTTCACCAAGCAACTTGGAATTGGACAGATACTTTGAACAACTGCGTGTTTTGGTTAACTTGCGTAAACTCAAACCTTTCGTCGAGCAAATCATGGATTCTGTACTGAAATATTTCGACCCTGAAATTGACCCTTGGTACATAAAGGGAAAAGAAGAGGGCAAACGGGAATTGATTCTCAAATTCCTGAAGGACGGCGTGCTTACCACCGAGCAAATCGCCTTCTATTTTGACGTTTCGCCCGAGCAGGTGGAAGCGTTGCGTGCCGAGTTGAACAAGTGAACACGTTTTGTTTCACGTCATACAAAAGCCCCGCTCAACCAAGCGGGGCTTTTGTATGTAACGATTTCGGCTTATGGGATTTGCTCGGAGACCGTTTTGAGCGTTTTTTGCCCAAAACGGAAAAGAACGAAGCGTTTGCAAGCGGCACCGTTGGAGACAGGGCATGCCCTGTCTCCACTGCCTACCGTGCGGTTCGGGATTTGCAAACGAAGTTCGGCGGAGCCAATCCATGCTGTTCGGGATTTGTAATCCCGAACCCGACTGTCTCGGATTTGCAATCCGAGAAGGCAAGCGTGCCGAATCTTTTGCAGGCCCAATGGCCGTTTTAGGCAAAATTCGACTAAAACGCTTCCATTCTTCCCTCTCCTGCGTGCAGTTTCCAACTCGGGCCTCTCAAAAAAAATCACACTTCCCTCCCGCCGAATGCGGATTTCACTTTACTTTTAGCCCCGAAAAACCTTATCCGTTCATTTTACACAAAAACATCCGTTTTCCATGAAAATAACCGTTGTAGGCGCAGGTGCCGTAGGTGCCACCTCAGCCGATAATATCATCCGCCGCGAACTGGCCGAAGAAGTGGTGCTGGTTGACATCAAGGAAGGCCTGAGCGAAGGCAAGGCGTTGGACATGTACCAAACCGCCACCTTGCTCGATTTTGACACGAAAATCACCGGCTCCACCAACGACTACGCCAAAACCGCCAACTCCGACGTGGTGGTGATTACGTCGGGCATCCCGCGCAAGCCCGGCATGACCCGCGAAGAACTCATCGGCACCAACGCCAGCATTGTGAAGTCGGTGGTGGAGAACGCCCTGAAACACTCGCCCAACGCCATTTTCGTGATTGTGTCGAACCCGATGGACACGATGACCTACTTGACGCTGAAGGCTTCGGGCCTGCCCAAAAACCGTGTCATCGGCATGGGCGGCATCTTGGACAGCTCGCGGTTCAAAACCTACCTGTCGTTTGCCCTCGGCTGCCAGCCCGGCGACTTGCATGCCACGGTGATAGGCGGCCACGGCGACACGACGATGATTCCGCTGACGCGCCTTGCCACCTACAACGGCGTGCCCGTGAGCCAGTTCCTCAACGCCGACCAACTCAAGCAAGTGGCCGCCGACACAATGGTGGGCGGCGCCACGCTGACCAAACTCATCGGCACGTCGGCTTGGTACGCGCCGGGTGCGGCCGTAGCCCTGCTCGTGGAGAGCATCGTGCGCGACCAGAAACGGGTGTTCCCGTGCTGCGTGGCCCTCGACGGCGAATACGGCCAGAAGGACATTTGCCTCGGCGTGCCGGTGGTGATTGGCCGCA
>JALOMD010000043.1 GCA_025455595.1 Cytophagales bacterium
TTTTTATGCCTGCCACGCGAAACACCTTTCAGTCTTGATCCTAACAAAGCGGCGTTTTGGGCGTTTTTTGCTCAAAACGCATCGTTCGTCTGAAACAAACTGCATGACTATGTACAGAAAAACAAGCCGACTAAGTGTTACAGAACTGCTAAAAGGCGTAGGTTACGGCGTGGCAGCCGGATGTGCCTTTGTGCTGTTGGTTTCGGTAGGCATGTCGCTTCCGAAACGCGGCCAAACGGCCGTGCGTCCTGATGCCGACAACGGGGGCATTAAGCTTGCCAAAGGCTTCGGGGCCTTGGCCGTGACCGAAGGCGTGGGCAAAGCCCGGCACATGGTGGTGGCTCCGAACGGAGATATCTTGGTGAAACTGAGCCGATTGGAAAGCAATGGTGGCATTGCCTTGCTTCAAGACACCAACGGCGACGGCAAGACCGACAAAACCTCGTATTTCGGCAACTACGTTGGCACGGGTATCGAAGTGGGCGGCGGCTACTTGTACGCTTCGTCCGATAGCTCGGTGTATCGCTATAAGCTGAACGCCAACGGCTCGGTAAACCCGGACGCAAAGCCGGAAACCATTGTGACTGGACTGGAATTTTACCGCGAGCACGGCTCCAAGTCGCTGGCCTTGGACGGCAAGGGCAACTTGTATGTCAATTTCGGTGCGCCGTCCAACGCTTGCCAAGAACGCAACCGCGTGAAAGGCAGCAAAGGCATGGATCCGTGCCCGATTCTGGAGTGGCACGGCGGCATTTGGCGGTTCAGTGCCAGCAAGCCCAACCAAACCCAGAAAGACGGTGTCCGCTACGCCACGGGCATCCGCAACGTGGTGGGCATGGACTGGAACGCACAGGTGGGCCAACTGTTCGCCATGCAGCACGGCCGCGACAACCTGAACAACTGGGGCGGCATGTTCACCGACTCGGTCAGTGCCGAGTTGCCCGCTGAGGAATTCCTGCTCGTGAGACAAGGCTCTGACTTCGGCTGGCCGTATTGCTACTATGACCAGTCTCAAAAGAAGAAAATGCTGGCCCCGGAATACGGAGGCGACGGCAAGGTGGTCGGCGACGGCAAGATGCCGACCCGCTGCACCGACAAAGACCAGCCCATAATGGCGTTTCCCGGCCACTGGGCACCCAACGATCTGCTTTTCTACACGGGCAAGCAATTTCCGGAACGTTACCGCAACGGGGCGTTCATCTGTTTCCACGGCTCGTGGAACCGTGCGCCGATGAAACAAGCCGGTTATTTTGTGGCATTCGTACCTTTCAAAAACGGCAAACCCGTAGGCGACTACGAAGTGTTTGCCGAAGGTTTTGCCGGCGGCCCCGAAACCACCAATCCTGCCGATGCCAAGCACCGCCCGATGGGCTTGGCGCAAGGCGCGGACGGCTCGCTCTATATTTCCGATTCGGTGAAAGGGAAGGTTTGGCGGGTGATGTACACCACCCAGCCGGCTCGATAGAGACAATACATGCCTTGGTTCTACCCGGCATTCATCAGTAATCTCACGTCTCGTTTTGGGCAATTTTTGCCTAAAACGCCAGCTTTACCAGCAATGAATTGGCAATGAGACAGTTCCTCTTGTTCTCGGTCATAACAGCGGCGTGTTTTGGCTTGCCAAAACAATCCGTTCCCAAGCCCAACGCGCCGCATCCTGGCAAGCAGGTTTATGACGACTATTGCCTGAGTTGCCACCAAGCCGACGGCCGGGGTGTGCCGGGCATGAATCCGCCGTTGGTGAAAACCGACTGGGTGCTGGGCGACAAAACGCGGCTCATCAATGTGGTGCTGAAAGGGCTGGATGAGCCGCTTGAAATCAACGGCGAGTCGTACCAAAACGTAATGCCCGCCCACGACTTCCTCACTGACCAGCAAGTGGCCGATGTGCTGACTTACGTACGGGCCAACTTCGGCAACAAAGCCGAACCAGTGACGACGGAGGAAGTGACCAAGGTGCGGGCGTCGAAAAAATAAAAAGCCGTTTTGGGCGTTTTTTGAGAAAAAGCCCGGATTCTCCTTGACCCATTCGGAGATTGCCTTTACAACAAATTCTAAAGTCAAGCTGAGATTCCTTCTTATAGCCAAACTGCCGATGCGTAAGGCTTCCGTTTTCGTTTTTCTTCTGATTCAAGCCTGCCAGCCGCCGCGTTTCGAGCCTGACCGGCCGGAGGAGCAATACAACAGTACATCGGTCGCGATCCCGAAACTGGTTTCCACCGTCAACATTCCCGTCGAGATACCGCTGGCCGAACTGGAGCGGCAAGTCAACAGCCGAGTGAACGGCTTGGTTTTCGAGGACAACAGTCTGGAAGACAACGGCAACGACGGCATGCTGCTCAAGGTCTGGAAACGTGACAGCATCCGCGTACAGCCCAGCGGCGATGCTTTTTTGTTCACCGTGCCGCTGAAAGTGTGGGCAAAGAAAGGGCTGACGGTTTTGGGCGTGACAAATTTCCAAGAAACCAGTTTTTCGCTCAATACTCGCTTTGTCACGCGGATTTCCGTCGGGCCGAACTGGCAGGCGGTTACCAGCACCCAAGCCAGCGGCTACGAATGGATAGAAAAGCCCTACCTGCGGCTGGGTTTTGTGGAAGTGCCGCTTACGCCGGTGGTGAGCCGCATTCTGGACAAGGAGCAGCAAAACATTGCCAACCAGATCGACGGCCAACTGAAGCAGCAACTGAACCTGAAGCCCTATGTGCAAACTGTGTGGCAAGCCATGCAACAGCCCGTTCGCGTGTCGGAGGAACTCGACGCTTGGCTGCGCGTACATCCAACCGAAATCTGGATGACTCCGCTCACGGCCAACGGCACGGCGGCGCGGGCACGCATCGGCATACGGGCTTATACCGAGACACTGGTGGGCCAAAAACCTGCACAAACTGCCTCAACCACAGTCCCTTCACTGCAAGCGAGCAACGACGCGGCAGACGATTTCCAGGTCGGATTGACGGGCGAGATTTCGCACCAGACGGCCACGCGCATGGCCGCCGCCGAACTGGTGGGCAAGACGTTTTCTTTTCAGAACGGCAAACGCCAAATCACCATTGGCAGCGTGGATTTGTACGGCAGTCACGGGAAACTGGTCATCAAGACGGGCGTGACGGGTAGTTTGGACGGGACGCTCTACTTGGTGGGCAAGCCGTTTTTCAACGTCGCCAGCCAGTCGGTAGAACTGCGCGACCTCGACTTTGCGCTGGACACCAAAAGCCGCTTGCTGAAAGCAGCCAACTGGCTGGCCCACGGTACACTGGCGAAACGGATGCAGGAAAACCTGAAGTTGCCGCTCGGCGAGCAATTGGAAACCGCCCGGAAGAACATCCGTGTGCAATTGGCCAACCGGCAGGTGGCAAAGGGCATCGCCCTGAACGGCACGCTGGACGAACTGACACCGGGCGAAGTGTTCATCACGCCGCAGGCCATTGTAGCCGTAGTCACTGCACGCGGCAAGATTGACTTGAAAATCAGCGGGCTGTGAGTCTGTTTACCGTTTTGCGTTTACCGTTTTGCGCAATTTTTGCCCAAAACGGTTTTTAACGTTAAACGGTAAACGCAAAACGTCAAACGTTCTCAATCTCCTCCAAATACGCTTCCAGTTCGTCAATGGCTTGCAAGCAGTGTTGCTCCAGCCGCTGCACTGATACGTGCATGGCCTCAGCGTCGGGCGTTTGTTGCGTCAGTAACGCCAAGCCGTGTTCCAACTCGGCAGCCAGTGCGTCAGGCTCAAAGTAATAGAAGGTAGGCCGTTGCTTGTGTTCAATCTGGCGCAGTTGTTCCGGATTGCGGGTGGTCATGGCTTCTCGGTAACTGGCGGGCAGGCCGCGTAGCACATTGATGCATTTCTCCACCAATTCGCGTTTGAATTCCGGACTGTCTTCGGCCAGTTCTTCCAAGCGGGCAAAATGAACCATCGGAGGGATTATCTCCAGCAATTCCGCTTCCACCAGGGGCGTTTCCAAGCCGATGCCCAGGTTTACCGCCTCTTCCGCAAACCGCAGGATTTTTCCGTACAACTCGCTGGGATTGAACGGCTTGATGAGGTGTTCGTTCATGCCCGCTTCCATGATCTTGCTGCGTACGTCGCCCATCGCCGAGGCAGTCAGGGCAATGATGGGCAGTTTCTGGAAGTACGGGTCGGGCAGTTTGCGTACGGCCTTGGATGCCTCGTAGCCGTCCATCACCGGCATTTGCAAGTCCATCAGCACCAAGTGGTACTGCTTGGTCTTGATTTTTTTGACGGCCTCGGCACCGTTGACGGCACAGTCGGGCACCAAGCCCCATTGGCTCAGGAACTTGGTGGCCACCAGCGTGTTGATGTCGTTGTCTTCGACCAAGAGAAGACGTATGTGGCTCAAGTCGCTGATGGTGTTGGTGGCGGGTTGCAAGAAACGCTTCGGAGCGGCCTTGCCTTTCCTAAGCCGCAATGTGAAGTAAAACCGCGACCCCAATCCTTCGACGCTGCTGACATGGATACCACTGTCTTGGGCCTCCAGCAGGCGTTTGGTAATGGCCAAGCCCAGCCCGGTGCCGCCGTATTTGCGGGTGGTGTCGCTGCTGGCCTGCGTGAAACTTTCGAAGATGTACTCCAACTTGTCGGCGGGAATGCCAATGCCGGTGTCACTGACGGAGAAATCAATGTCGGCATAATCTTCGGTGTCAGCGTCCGGGCCTTCGTGCATTCGCACCTCAATGCGTACCAAGCCGTACTGGGTGAATTTGATGGCGTTGCTCACCAAATTGTTCAGTATCTGGCTGATGCGCACCGGGTCGCCCACCACGTTTTCGGGCAGGTTCTCGTCAATCACCACGTTCAGGTCAATGTTCTTCTCCTGCGCCTTATAAGCCATTGACTGCTCGATGCTCACCACCAAGTCGTGCAGCCTGAAGTCCACTTCCTCCAGCGTGATGCGCCCTGCCTCGATTTTGCTGTAGTCGAGTATGTCGTTGATGAGCACAAGCAGGTTGTCGGCTGAAAACTTGAGCACGTTCAGGTTTTCGAGCTGGTCTTGGCGCGGGTCTTCTTGCAAGAGCAAATGCGTGATGCCAATAACAGCGTTCATGGGTGTGCGTATCTCGTGGCTCATCATGGACAAGAAGTTCTGCTTGGCCATGGCGATGTCCTCGGCGTGTTCCTTGGCTTTGATCAGGCTTTGTTCCTTGGTGCGCCGCTCCGAAATGTCGGTGATGGTGCCCGTGACCACCTGCACACGTTGCTTGGGTGTTTTGATGGCTTGGGCATAGACTTCCACCCACTTGTAGCCGCCGTCTTTGGTCAGGTAGCGGATTTGGTGCCGGGTGAATTCCTGCTCCTGTCGGTTGACGGGCTGGAACTGCTCCATGTCGTACTTCCGGTCGTCGGGATGGACGAATTCCGTGTAGAGCTTGCCGAGGCTTTCCTCGACGCTGAAACCGGTGGTGGCCGCCCAGGCTTGGTTCAGGTAGGTGAACTTGCCTTCGCGGTCAATCTGGAACACCGCCTCGGCGATGTTTTCCACCGCCAGCCGGTATTTGAGTTCGCTTTGCTGCAACTCCAACTCGGCTATTTTGCGGGCCGTGATGTCACGGGCAATGACGCGGATGGTTTTCACCAAGTCGCCGTTGTACTCGACGGTAGTGTTTTGTCCGAGCCACACCTCGCCGCCGCTTTTGGTGCGCACCGGAAACTCGGCGTATGGAATCACCCGCCGGGTTTCTTTTTCACGGATGTAAACCTCTTCTATTTCGCGGCGGTATTCGGTACGGATGATGTTCCACAGTCGTTTTTTGGAGAAATCAATCTGCGTGTAACCGAGCAGGCGTTCGGCCACCGGGTTCACGTAGGTGATGTTCCAGTCGGCATCCATTTCATAGATGATGTCCTCGGCTTTTTCGATGAGGGCGCGGTAGCGGGCTTCGCTGGCTTCCAAGGCAGCCAGGTTGTACTTTTGCTCGGTCACGTCCTTGGCCACGCCCATCAGCATCACCGGGATGCCCTGTTCGTCGCGTTCAAACACCATCTGCTGGGCGTGCAGCCACACGTAGTGCCCGAACTTGTGCCGCATCCGGTACTCGACCGGGAAAATCTCGTTGTCGCGGGCCAAGGCCACTTCCTTGTTCGAGGCCAGCACGGCAGGCATATCGTCGGTGTGGATCAGCTCGGTCAGGAATTCGCCGTGCATGTCTTGGATTTCCTCCGGCGTGTAGCCCAACACGTTCGATATCTGCTTGTTGGTGAACACGTAGCGCAGTTCCAGCAGGTCGAACACGTACAGCACGTCGGGCATGGCTTGCGTCACCGACCGGATAAACTTTTCTTTCTCGGCTATCTTCTGGTTGTCTTTCTTCTTCTGTGCAATCAACGCCCGCTGCCGGAGGAAAAGCTCTTCGAGCTTGGCCTGCGCCGCTTCCGACTCTTGGGTTTTGTCGGCGAGTTTCTGGTTCTTTTCCTCCAGCTCTTGGGTTTTCTCTTCCAGTTCGAGGTTCAGTTCGTTGGTCAGGATGGTGGTGTCGAGCAATTGGTTGAAATAGAACTGCATCTGCCGGAGAATGGGCCGGAACCAGAACCAGCCGACAAACACCAAGGCCAGCCCGACGACGGCCAACAGGGTGTATTGAACGCGTTGCAACTTGGCGATGAGGTCACGCTGCTCATGGCCGTATTGCCATGTAATGGCTGACATTCTTTTTTGATAAAGCGGCTCGTTTTTGGCTACAATCAATGCCGCCTCTGACAATTGCGCGGACGAGTATTTTTCCGGATGGGTCAGTTTCTGGGCTTGGTAGTACATCACCTTGAACGGCTCCTCGGCCGACTCGAACAGCCGCGTGGCTTCGGCACTTTTGCTGTGGGTCATGCCCATGCGGATGTCGCCGTATTGCAAGCCCACCTGCACACGGTACCAGTTGTCCACCATTTGGTCCAAGGTGCTGGCTTTGCGGATAGTATAACCGTTACTGGTTTCTCTGCCAAGCAGTTGCGCAATTCGGGCGATGTCTTGGCCGTTGGCCCGCTGCCGCTCCGTAAGGCTGATGATTTGGCTCATGTGGGCGTTGTCGCCAAGCAACAGCTGCAAATAAATATGTCCGCCAAGCGTAAGCAGGCCCACTGCGCAGAGGCTCAGGGCAAACGTCCGCTTGATATGTTGCGAGAAATTCTTGATCGGGTTTCGCATCCGGAGAAGTCTTTTTTCTTTTCATAAAATTAACACTTGCTCTCCGCTGCAAAAACGCACACTCACCGCAAACAGAATGCTTGTAATGTTGAAAAGGAAAAACGCGGCGTAGCAACCGATGTGACTGATGTACGGCGTTTTGGGCAAAATTTGCCCAAAACGCCACTGCGCCAACAACCGGAGAATTCACTTTTCCTTTTGAAATTCTTCCAGTAAGCCCTAATTTCACCCGCCAAACGAGCAGTGTCAACAATCGCAAACACACCTGCCTGATTGTGAGTCGTTTGACGCATGTGTTTTTGTCCTTCATTTGTCCTTATTTTAAGTTAACCCCAACCGTAACCATGACCTTTATTGACGAAATCAGAGCCAGACAGATTCTGGATTCACGGGGCAACCCAACCGTGGAAGTGGACGTAATCACCACCAGCGGCAAACTGGGTCGGGCAGCCGTTCCGTCCGGGGCCTCCACCGGCACCCACGAGGCCGTAGAACTGCGCGACGACGACAAGAAAGTCTATATGGGCAAAGGCGTGCTGAAAGCCGTGGCCAACGTGAACGAGGTGATTGCCGACGAACTGACGGGCTTCTCGGTGTTCGAGCAAAACATGATTGACCGGGTGATGCTGGAGATTGACGGCACGCCCAACAAAGGCAAGCTCGGCGCAAACGCCATCCTTGGCGTGTCGCTGGCGGTGGCCAAGGCAGCCGCCCTCGAAGCCGGACTGCCGTTGTTCCGCTACATCGGCGGCGTAAACGCCAACACGCTGCCCGTACCGATGATGAACATCCTCAACGGCGGCAGCCACGCCGACAACTCCATTGACTTCCAAGAGTTCATGATTATGCCCGTGAAAGCCGAAAGCTTCTCGGAATCGTTGCAAATGGGCGTCGAGGTGTTCCATCACCTGAAAAAAGTGCTCAAAGACCGCAAAATGTCAACCAACGTGGGCGACGAAGGCGGTTTCGCCCCCAACATTGCCACCAACGAGGAAACCATCCAAGTGGTGTTGCAGGCCATCGAGAAGGCAGGCTACCGGCCGGGCGAAGACATTTTCATTGCCTTGGATGCGGCCGCTTCGGAGTTTTACGATGCCGAAAGCAAAATGTACCATTTCAAGAAATCCACCGGCGAGAAACTGACCTCTTCGCAGATGGCAAACTACTGGAAAGACTGGGCGAACAAGTATCCGATTATTTCCATCGAAGACGGTATGGCTGAAGACGACTGGGCGGGCTGGAAAGAACTGACCGAACTGACCGGCAAGAAAATCCAACTCGTGGGCGACGACCTGTTCGTAACCAACGTGACCCGCCTGCAAGACGGCATCAACCAAGGCATTGCCAACGCCATTCTGGTCAAAGTGAACCAAATCGGCTCGCTGACCGAAACGATTGATGCAGTGAACCTTGCCAAACGCAACGCCTACAAAAGCGTGATGTCGCACCGGTCGGGCGAAACCGAGGACAGCACCATCGCCGACCTTGCCGTGGCCCTGAACACCGGCCAAATCAAGACCGGCTCGGCCTCGCGTTCAGACCGCATGGCGAAGTACAACCAACTGATCCGCATCGAAGAGGAACTCGGCGACACGGCTTATTTCCCCGGACTCAAAATGTAAACCGAAGAAGCGAGAAGCGAGTCAAGGCGTTTTGGGCAAAAATTGCCCAAAACGCCGACATGCGGTACGGACAAGCCTTCATAGGGTTTTGAACCCTATGAAGGTTGAAAGGTTGGGTAGCTGTTTTAAGCATTCCCGCCAGCGGGGATTTAGCAATACCGCTGGTGCGGCATCTTCGATTTTTGCCCAAAACGCCCGTTTGCAGACCATTGTTCGCTCAAAAAGCTCGCTTTTCGCTTTTTATACTAACCGAAAGACCAATTGCGTGTAATACCATTATTATCAGTGGATTCTTAATTCTGAATTCACAATTCTGAATTAATATGTCTTTTCAGCCGCCGCCCTTTGTCCGCAATTTCTACTTCGCCACCACTGCCGTGTTCGTGGTTTGGATGCTGCTGTTCGACACCAACGATTTGATTTCCCAATTCAAGCTGTGGCGGCAGGTGCGGCGGTTGGAAGAAGACAAGGCACATTATGCCAGCGAAGTGCAACGCGTGAAAAAAGAACGCGATGCCGTGATGGGTACGCCGCAGTCGCTGGAGAAATTTGCCCGCGAACGTTACCTCATGCGCAAGCCCACCGAAGAAGTGTTTGTCATTGTGGAGCCTGACAAATAAGGGTGTGTACGATTTTCGGCAAAGTTACATGCTAAAACGCCGGTGGCTTGGCCTTGTTTCCACTTTTGCTCACCCAAGTTCCAGAAAAAAATCTTTTCTTTGATTAGCCAAAGCATCGGGAACGAAGCACTGGCTACTTGTGTTTTCGCAACGAAAGGAAAAAACCACGGTGTGGTTTCCAACAAATTGCGTGGATTGGCGGTTTTGTACCTAAAAACAACAACCACGTAGTTTTCGGAAAAGCAAACCGTGCAAAAAATCGGGCTTCCGAATCGGGAGTGTGCCGAAAAACGCCCAAGGCAATTCCGCCCCCGGACTGTGTTTGGACGAATCAACTCATTGGCTTCATCCAGCTTTGCCATACATCATACATGGTAAAAATATTGTTTGTCTGTTTGGGCAACATCTGCCGCTCACCGCTTGCCCAAGGCATCTTCAATCATTTGGCGGCAAAGAAAGGGTTGGGCGAGCAACTCGTCGCCCGGTCGGCGGGTACGGCCGACTACCACATCGGCGAACCGGCCGACCACCGTACCATCAAGATAGCCCGTCGCCACGGCATTGAAATCAAGCACGAAGGCTGCCAACTCAGCGAGGATGATTTTCAAGAATACGACTACATCGTGGCAATGGATCAGTCCAACTACTTGAACATCACCCGCCATCCTGGCTACCCGAACAGCCGCGCCACGGTGGTGATGATGCGCAACTTCGACACCGCCGCCTCCGACCTCAACGTGCCCGACCCGTACTTCGGCAGCATGGACGGCTTTGAACGCGTCTATCAGATGCTATTGAAGGCTAACGAAGGTTTCATCGCCTTTCTCTCGGAGAAACACCAACTCTGACTAATTCAGAATTATGAATTCAGAATGAATGAATGGCGTTTTAGGCAAAATTTGCCCAAAACGCTATTAGAGTTACTTTTGATTGATAATCAGAATCTTATAAAAAAACGTAGTGCAGCCGCTCGCCTCTGGCGAGTGGCGAGTGTCCGGCCGCGAAGCTGGTCGGCCGGCCTCTGGCCGGGATGGGGGAAAGCAATCGC
>JALOMD010000666.1 GCA_025455595.1 Cytophagales bacterium
TTACATTGATTTTGGTGAACTCGTGATGCCAATAGTCCGGTTTACCAAAACGACGGGAATTCATGAAAGATATGAAGGGTGGAAAAAACAAAATCCCTCAAACCGATGAGGTTTGAGGGATTTTGGAAAGAATGACTCTAAAGAAGCGGAGGCGAAGGGACTCGAACCCCCAGGCCGCTATTAACGGCTTACTCGATTTCGAATCGAGCTCCTCATCCAGCCGGATCACCTCCGTTTAGAATTGGCGCAAAATTACGCGATTCGACTGGATTGCGCAAGAGGGCGGACTACGATTTTCAGAAAATCACTTGAATGTAGTAGCGAACCATTCTTGGGCTTTTTCGCCCAGCAGGGGCATGGGTTTCTCTTCGCCGTTGGCAGCGGCAATCAGACCGAATACCCACAACACCATCAATCCGAGGAACGCTATGGGAGCCGCTATCCATCCTAAGAAAGGCACCCACAAAACTACACCAATTGCAACTCCGGCCAGAACGATTGCCAACATTTGCCGTAGGTGATAGGCACCCAGCGATGTCTTGTTATTTCCGTGCATGATAATGGCCACAATGAAGCCAATTACTGTCAAGTAGCTGACAATGGCAATGGTTTTGCCGTCATCGGCAGAAGTGGTCTGGGGTTGGGTTTGGTTTTCCATGGTAGGCAGTGTTTAGGTTGGAGGAGAAAAGGCAAAAACTGTCGGTTCGTGTCTTTTTTGTTATTTGTTGGCTTTCCGTGTTGTCGCAAGCCGGTTGAATCCATTGTTTGTCGGAATACCGATTCCAAGGTAAACAACGTTTTTGGCAATCGGAAACAATTTGTCCCCAAACACGCTTGACGGCCACTGGAACAGGCGGCAAATCTTTTATTTTTGCGCCGACAAGTAACCGCCGTTTTACCGCCAAACCATGAAATCCTTGCCCACTTTTCACGATGCCGTAGTCGTCGGGGCCGGCCACAACGGACTGGTGGCGGCCTGCTACTTGGCCGCCGCCGGTCGTCGGGTGCTGGTGCTCGAACGCAGCGGCTACCTCGGCGGAGCCACCACCTCGCAACGGGTGTTTCCCGACTACGATGCCCGGTTGTCGCGTTACGCCTACTTGGTGAGCCTGCTGCCGCCCAAGATTGTCCGCGACCTCGGCCTTGACCTTACGCTGCTGCAACGGCGCATCGCCTCGTACACGCCGTTTGTCCGCGAAGGCTCCCACCAAGGCTTGCTCCTGAGCAATGCCGACGAACTGCACAACCGCCTCAACCTTGAAGCCCTGCATCCGAACGACTACCGAGGTTACCAGAAACTACAGGCCGTCAACCAAATCGTGGCGGGCAAAACATGGAATTCGTTTTTGCAACCGTTGCGCAGCCGCCGGGCGTGGGAAAGATTGTTCGCAACGAATGAAGAAAAAGCCGCTTGGCGTTGGTTGGTCGAGCGGCCGATTGGCGAGTTGATCGAGACACACATCCACGACGATGTGCTGCGCGGCGTGTTGCTCACCGATGCCAAAATCGGGGCCTTCACGCACGCCCACGACCCGTCGCTGCTGCAAAACCGGACGTATTTCTACCATGTGGTAGGCAACGGCACCGGCGAATGGCGCGTACCAGCCGGTGGCATGGGCAGCTTGGCCGAGGCGTTGGAGCAACGCGCACGGCAACTGGGCGTAACGTTGCTCACCAACGCCGAGGTACTGCACCTGAGGCCCGGCGGCCAACGCCACACGGTGGTCTATCGACATAAAGACAAACTGCATGACAATCTCATAGAAACACATGCCACGCACGTTTTGATGAACGCCGCCCCGGCGGTATTGTCAAAATTGTTGAACCAACCGTCCGCCGCCACGCCCGAAGACGAAGGCTCAGTGTTCAAAATCAACCTGTTGCTGGGCAAATTACCCCGTTTGCGCCAGTCCGGCGTGCGGCCTGATGATGCTTTTGCAGGCACCTTCCACATCAACCAGTCGTACGGCCAACTGATGGTTTCATTCGGCGAGGCGGCAAGCAGCCAACTGCCCACCATGCTGCCGGGTGAAATCTACTGCCACACCCTCACCGATGCCTCGATCCTGTCGCCCGAACTGGCCCGGCAAGGCTACCATACGCTTACTTTTTTCGGGCTGGACTTGCCGTATCGCCTGTTCGTACAGAACAACGAAACTGCCAAGACAACGGTAATCGGAAAATTCATGAGCGGCCTCAACGCTTACTTGGACGAGCCTCTGGAAAGTTGTCTCGCCACCGACCGCAACGGAAACCCGTGCCTCGAAGCCAAAAGTCCGGTTGATTTGGAACGCGAGGTCGGGTTGCCGCAGGGCAACATCTTTCACAATGCCTTGGGCTGGTTTTTCGCTGAGCAAGAATCCGAAACCGGCACGTGGGGTGTTGACACCGAGCACGAGAACATTTACCTCTGCGGTTCTGGTGCACGACGCGGCGGGGCTGTCAGCGGCATCCCCGGCCACAATGCGGCCATGCGTGCATTGGGAAAGTAGAAAAGCATGGAGCCGTTTTGGGCGATTTTTGCCCAAAACGGCAATTCAAAACACCTTGCAGAACAATGGAGTTGCTTTAGGTTGACAATCAAATAGTTAAAGTAGCAAGATTTGTCAAAAATTGCCCAAAACGGCTTCCCGTACCGAGAAACACAGCAACGTCCCGGCGGCTTCCACTACTAAGCGTTTTGAGCAAAAAACGCCCGAAACAGTTATGGAGGCGATTTCCGTTGCCGTGCGTTTTGGGCGTTTTTTGCCTAAAACGCCTACTTCAATCAAGTTGCTGAAAAAGAGGCGATTAACTTTGGCAAAAGTTTTCGCGCAACTCGCTCACCGCCAGCACCTTTGCCAAAGATTTTGCCTAAGTCCTAACTAAAATAAAAGATTGAGTGCGTATTCATACATTCACAAGCCGTTGGTTTTCAACCAATTCACTATTCGAAATTGGCATTGGCCTCTTGATTCTCATGGTTCAAAGAAACACACCGTCCCTCCTACCCAAGTCTTGTCTTTGTTGTATTTCACGCCAATCATTTCGCCACGGCTCAAGCGAGCCAAGTTGAGGAGCAGTTCAGGACGTGGGCGGTCTTTTTCCCACAAGAACAGCAGGCGGATTTCCACCTTCACCTTGCCGTCCGGGGCTTGCAACACGGGTTCGTAGTTCACCTTGCGCTGGAGCAGGTAGTCTTTGCGTTCGGCAACGAGGATTTCACCCAAGTCGGACGTGGTGACGTGGTATTTCACGCCTTGTCCCGAAAACGAGAAAAGAGGTTTCAGTACGTAGTTTTCCAAATCCGTCGGAAATACCTCGTAATCAGACAGAAAGCGGCAGTCTGGCACGTAGCGGCTTTTCAGAAACGGCATGGTGTACTTGCTGATGCGGAAAAACCAGTTGGGGTGCCCGGCCCATTCCACATCCACGTCTTCGGTGAGGTTGAAGCTGCGTGTCAGGTCGTCGCGGCGCAGCAGTTCATCGAAAATGATGCGGTTGTAAATGCGGCGGACGGGTGTTTTCACGCCGTTGTTCATGTAAAACAGATTGCGACCTTCGCGGATGATTTCGCTCAGGCACACAGGTTTGATGCCGGTGTACTGCTCGGTGACCAGAAAGTCAATGGCCGTGTTTTGCTTCATCGGCTCTATTTCGAGCAGAATCACGTTTTCGGCCGGGTGGCCGTTCAGCAGGGCCTGGCGGAGGCGTTCGCGGTAACGCACCGAGTCGTAGCCACCGAACAAGTGCGTCATGTTTTCGGGTACGGGAAAATGCGTGCGGTACTTGTGCGCCACCCAATCCTCGAATCCGTACAATGACGGAAACCCCTGCAATTCAATCAGCTGCGGCAGAAACGCGCCATTCTCATCGCGGCAAACGGCGAAGTCCAACGCCAGAAACAGCGTATGATCGTCCTCGTTCGGCACGTGCAGGCCGTTTGGCACGGCGGCGGCAGTCAATTGCTTGAAGTCGGGCCGAACCAGCACATCCACGATTTCGTCACCAGCTCGTTGCAGCGCATCGCGCAGGTCGGCGGATACGAAAACGGGGGTTTCGGCCACGCGAAACGGAATCCGGTAGCCGAACGAAGTGTTGAGGTCGTCGAGAAACGACTGGTACTTGGCTTCGGTGAACGCCTCGTTGTATTGTTTGCGGACGATGGGGAGCAATGGATGGGATTGTTAAATGGTTGGTTCCAAGTTGGAAGGTTACAGGTTGGAAGATTGAAAGATTGGCGTTTTAAGCATTTTTCGCTCAAAACGGTGGCATCTGTAAAACGCGTTTTCCACGCAAGACCCAAGACTCATGACTCATGAGTCAAGACCCAAGACCCAAGACTGAGCAGTGGGCAGGGCCAAATTCAAGAAAGACGGAATCACCGTGTCGTGCGTCAGCGCGATTTTGTCGGGGTCGGCGAGGTAGCGGATCATGGCGCGGAGTTTGTCTTCGCCGTGCCTTTCAATCACGAAGTCGCGTTTTTCGGGCAGGTGGAAATAGTGAAGCATTCCGTCGGCATCGGCTTCGGGATGGAACTGCGTGCCGAAAAACGCGTCGTCGAAGCGGACGGCCATTACGGCCCGCTCCAAATCCACGAGCGGACGGATTTTCTCGTAGCACAACACCGAACCGCCCCAGTAGTGCAGCTTGTCTTGGTCGAAGCCGGTCACTTGCCAGTCGCGGCTGTCCACGGCCCAAAACGGCTCCTCCAACTTCTCGAAAAACGGCTCCCGCAGGCCCGCCCCGGTGCGATGCACCGGAAACACGCCAAACGAGGTAGACCGCCGCTTGGTAATCTCGCCGAAACCGTAGTGTCGGCAAAACACTTGAAACGAGTGGCAGATGAGGAAAACGTATTTCTTTTGGTCGGCGTGACGTTGGTTGTGGTCGCGCAGGCCGTCCATGAGCTTGAAATACCGCCGCTCCCACTCCGAGCCTTCGCTGTCCACGGGGCTGCCCGGCCCGCCGGACGAGATGTACAGGTCGTAACCCAAGTCGGCCACCTCGTCTTTTTGCCGCACGTCAAACACGTCGTAGGTCACCCGCACCGGCTCGGCCTTGGCGGCAAAGTCGGCAATCAGTTCGCGGATGCAGCGCATCCCTTCGTTGGGGTAGCCTTCATACAAGTCCAGTACGGCGATTTTGATGGAATCCATTTTCTCTTGAGCAACGTTCGTTATGGCAATA
>JALOMD010000667.1 GCA_025455595.1 Cytophagales bacterium
CTTAAGAGGTTGTTTAAAATTCGGTATTTATCGGCGTCCCGACTTGTCGGGATTGTCCATGCCTGTGGTTCCGGTCTGACGCGCAGCGTACAGACCTATATTGATGGCGTTTTAAGCAAAAATCGTTTGAAACGCATAGGCGGAACAAAGTTTTAAACAACATCTAAGACCCATGACTCAAGACTATGTTTTTTCTGTCAAAGCATAGTACGCATCAATTTTTTTGCAATGTCGGTGAGGTTTTCCATGCATCGGTATTTTTTAGTGCTTGCCGACTTCGCATTTGCAAGTTGAAACGCCAATGCCACTTGCGCCATATCGCTTTCCTCGGCCACCGACTCTTGTCCGTTCAGGCTCACTGTAAAACCGCTTTTTTTCTTGTCTTTCAATTTTTCAAACCACAAATTCTTGGACACGCCAAATATGTACGTTTCCGGCTGGCTGCTCAGTTGCGTCAGTCGGCCGTCTCTTATTTTTTCGCATGTTATGATTAACGCATCCTGCAACACATCGGCGGCATCGTCTTCGTTGCCTTGGTGGGCGCAGACGTGTTTCCGCACAGACGGATACACTTTCCGATAAGCGTCTCGCCAAGGTGCTTCTTCGCCATTACGGACACGCTGCAACCATGACTGACTGTAGTTGGAATCAAACGAAGGCATAATGCTGAAATGTCTTGGGTCTTGGGCAGACTGTACGTGTGGCAATATGCAGTATTTGCCTTGTTTTAGCAACCGAAGCGGTTAGGGCTTATACTAAAAAGTCTTGAGTCTTTAGTAGGCAATTGATTTCCAATTCCCAAATACGCAATATTCGGTTTGTTTTGGTATCAATGGTCAATGGAAGCAGAATGTCATCAAAAAATTGCCAGAGCGGCGAATATTTTTCTGTTCCGTCTGTATCGACGAATTTGTTTCGATGGGGTGTTGGAAAAAAATTGCCCGAAACGCCTGTTGTCAGAACCTTGATTCTCTTGATTCGGGGATTTACATGATTGAAAAGCGAGTATCCATGCTCATTACAAAAATCACTGTAAAACCAGAGTTCGGACAGTGAGCGTTTTGGGCAAAAAATGGCTAAAACGGTTATTCGAGCATTCTGTCATTCACTCATTCTAAATTGAATTCGTCCTTTATCCAAAGGGCCCCGGCAGGCGGAAGGTCGTCTCGGCTTGCTGGCTGATTTCGCGTTGGAGTTCGGCGGAGACGCGGGCCGGATCGGAGGAGGCAAAGAGGTTGCCCAGCAGATTGACGGTTCTAAAAGCAGGCACCAGGGCCGCTCCACCGGGCGCAGCGGGCACGTCGAGCAGGTCGGCCACCTCGGTGCCGAGCAGGTGCCGCACGTAGGCGTTCACAAACAGGCGGCTCGTGTCGCTGTCGTTGATTTCGTACAGACTTTGCAGCAGGGCAGCCGTCAGGCCCACGCCCGCCTCCGACCGCCGGAAGTGCCGCGCCGCAATGCGACGGTCAAGCCAATAGGCTTGCTGCAAATCGGCGGGAAGGAGGCGTTCGTCCAAGCCCAGCATTGCGCCGATTACGTTCCAAGTGTAGAGATAGTCTCCCGCTTCCGTCTTGTCCCACTGCACGCCGAGTTTGCGGAGGCCCGTCAGGACGATGTACGAAAACGCCAAGTTGGTGCCGGCCATGTCCTCCTGGTTCACCGGAACGCCCCACGCCGCCTGCCACTGCGGGCTGCGGCCCGAGTAATACCGCGCCACGGCGTGGATGAGCCGCACCTGCTGAATACTACGGATGCCCCGGCCCGTCGGTGCGAATGCGTCAGGAGCCATTACGTCGAGCAGAAATTGGCCCGTTTCGGCAAGGCGGCGGCGCGTGTCTTGCCGGATGCGCTGCGACAACCACAGCACCTGCGCCCCGTCGGCGGCGGCGTAGCAGTAAGGCAATGACAGGCAGCCCAGCACCGAAAGGATGGAACGGGCGTGCGCCGCAAAAAAACGATGGCCGCGCCGAATACGCCGCTGGTCGGCCCAAAGGGGCAGTTGCGCAGTGGCGGCAAGGTATTGCACCAAGGTGTTCGGCAAGTTGGGCGGCAGCGGGTCGGTGTTGCGCGGGGCGGCGTGCCACCAATGGTGCAAATCGTCGCGTTGTCCGGCTTGCAGCAAAGCGGCCACAGTGTCGTCGGCCACGGGGTCGGCCTGTTGGCGCATGGCTTGCAGTAATTCGTCAGGATAGAAGGGCATTGTTTCGTTTGGCGTTTACCGTTTTGGGCAAAAATTGCCCAAAACGCCTTCACTCATCATATCAAATTTAAAAAGCAATTGTGTATTTTCAGGATTTTAAGTTCTTGATTTTCAGTCAGTTCATCATTCGACGTTACGCATTCGACATTCAAAATCGGTGTAAAAACCCGCACAACACACCGTACAGCGCCCGGTTCAGGCTTCGCTTTCCACCCGTCCGGCTCCGTAATCAGACAATGCTTTTTCAAGCACAAATGTTTCAATCCGAAACAGTTGTGCCGTAGATGGCTTTTGTGGCAGCCGTACGGATGGCGTTTTGAGCAAATTTTGCCTAAAACGCCAAATGCGAAACGGCAAACGCCAAACGGTGATCGAATCCGCTTGGTATCATTGTTTGGGGCAGCCTTGTGTGGAAGAACTTGCAGCCTGTTTTGGGGAATTGAACGGACACTTTGGCTTGCACCTGATTGCATAGTGCTGTTTTTCAACCGTTTGCAGAGAGGCTCGCTTTTGTCAGCACCGCACTGCATGAACAGTTCCGCGTCTTTTCCGGAAAACCAGGCTTCGGGGTCATCGCCACACGTCGAAAACGACAAAGTGGTGATTCCGGTCATGGAGGAACACTTGACCGTTGGCAAGCGGGAGATTGAAACTGCAATTGTGCGGGTGACCAAACAGGTG
>JALOMD010000668.1 GCA_025455595.1 Cytophagales bacterium
GCTTTGATTTCCCGTCCGTTCAGCGGCAAACTTACCGACACGGTGGGTCGCGTGCCGGTAATGGCCTTCGGGTCGTTGGTGTGTTTTGTGTGCGGGTTTTTGTACCCGATTTTCCACACTGTCGGCGGGTTTCTGCTCTTGCGGCTGCTGCACGGCTTTTCCACCGGGTTCAAACCCACCGCCACTTCCGCCTACGTGGCCGATGTGGTGCCGTTGAGCCGCTTGGGCGAGGCGATGGGCCTGCTGGGGATGAGCGGCACGCTGGGGTCTTCCATCGGACCGGCCATCGGCGGGGCAATGGCCAACCAGTTCTCGCGGAACGCCATGTTCTACACTTCGTCGGGCATGGCGTTGCTTTCCATCGGCATTTTGCTGGGCATGAAGGAAACCCTCGCCAACCGGCAGCCTTTCCGCTTGAAATTACTGAAAGTGTCGTGGCAGGATGTGTACGAACCCAAGGTGCTGGCACCGTCCATCGTGTATTTCCTGTTTTGTTTTTGCTACGGAGCCATCCTCACCGTCACGCCCGACCTCAGCAACCACTTGGGCATCAAAAACCCAGGCCTGTTTTTCACATTCTCCACGCTGGCCTCGCTGCTGACACGCTTCACTGCCGGCCGCATCTCCGACCGGCACGGCCGCGTGCGGGTGATGCTGGTGGGCTTGCCCATCATGGCGTTCTCCATGCTTATAATCGGCTTGGCGAATACGCCTGTGTTTCTGTTCGTTGGCTCGGTGGTGTACGGTGTGGGGCTGGGTATTTGTTCGCCGACAGTGCAAGCGTGGACGATTGACTTGGCCCCCGAAAATGCACGCGGACGGGCGTTGGCAACCATGTACATCGCCTTGGAGGCCGGCATTGGCTTAGGAGCGTTGCTATCGGCGTGGCTCTACGACAACAACCCGAACAAATTCGGGCTGGCATTCTACACGATGGGCATCATCACGCTGTTCGGGTGGTTTTACTTGGCGCGGATGAAAAAACGGGTTAATTCAGAATTCTGAATTCGGGGCGTTTTGGGTGATTTTTGCTCAAAACGCCGGATTTGTCCTGAATCGCGGATGAAACGGATAGCGCGGATTTCGCGGATGAGTTGCCGTGGAAACGTCGCGACTTTTTCCCACAAGCCTATCCGTGCAATCTGTGTCATCCGTTTCATCCGCGATTCAGCACAAAGGCGTTTTGGGAAAAAAATGCTCAAAACGCCTCTGACGACTTACCACTTATCTCTGACCTAACTACCGTTCATACGCTCCAATGCTGGGTTGCGGGCCGCGCGGTTTGCCGTTGAGGTCGGTGGGTACGCCGAGGTTTGTCCCTTGCCTGAGCAACGGCGACTCGGCAGCCGGGACGTAATCGAAGCGGCGCGGGTCGGTGAATTGGGGCAGGTTGCCCAGCAAATTGGTGGCACCGAACGTAACCACACTGGCGGGCGGCGTTTTGAGCAAATTGTGCGAAAACTGCGTGGAGAAAAACCCGCCCGCGTTGTTTTGCACCAAGCCCACTTCGTTCGGCAGCACGCCCCACACCACCGTGTTGGCCACTTCCGCCACTACTTCGCCGCGCCGCGTGGTGCCGTTCAGCTCCACCGAGCCGCTGAAAAGCAACGCCGGGTTGTCGCGCTGGAAAAGGTACGGCTCGCCCACGATGGTGCAATGCCAAAGCCGGTGACTGCCGCCGCCCAAGGCCGCGTAGTGAAACTCGCCGCAGTGCGTGATGCGCAGGTTGGTGGCCCGCACATCCGAGCCGACGGCCAGCACGCCGCTTTGTCGGGCGTATTGGATGATGGTGTTGCCGATGGTCACCTCCGGCTCGTCGTCTTGGTCAGGGTTGGTTTCGACGTAAATGGCGTTGGTGGCGTTGCGGATTTGCAGGAAATTGAGTTGGTTGTTGCGGCTGGCCCGACGGAAAACCAGTCCGTTCCAAAGCCCCGGAGCTTCGCGGTAGGGGCCGTCTTGCCGGAATCCCCTGAAAACCACCGGATTCTCGGCCGTTCCTTGCACCTGCAAAGTCCCTTCGACCAGCAAAACCGCCCGGTTGAATGCATACACCTGCGTGCCCGGCTGCAAAGTGAGTCGGCATCCGGCGGGTACTTGCACGGTGTCGTACAAAATGTACGGCTTGCCTGCCTGCCACGTTTGGCTGCAGTTCAGCATCCGCTGCCGCACCGGCACGGCATCTTTTCCCCACGCCAGCAACTTGATGTTCGGCGTGGCGTTGGGCATCTCGAACATCAGCGAATCGAACAGAACAAACGCCTCCAGCGAGTCGCGGGGCGGAATGCGCAGGCTCACCAGCACTTGCAGGCTGTCGCCGCCGCGCAGCGAGATGTCTTGGGCCGCCCGTAGCGGCCGCCCGCCCACCGTCACCAGAAACGGCGAATCCGGGTCGCCGAGGCGCACCGAACGAATCAGCACCGCATTCCGGTTGGGGTTGCGCACGTGAAACCATTGGTTAATCGTCGGCTCGGCCGTAAAAACGGTGTCAAAAACCACTGCGTCTTCCGAGAAGCTGACCGGAGCCGGGTCGCGGGAGAGGATTTCGGCGGCGGGCGTGCAGGCTTGCGTCAACAAAGCCACTACGGCAACCGCCAAGCCGATGCACAACCGGAGCAAACAAAGCGTTTTGGGCAATCCCGACGCGTCGGGACGTAAGGCGGCACAGCCGTCTGAACAATCTGTTTTGGGCAAAAATTGTCCAAAACGCTCAGATGGATTCGGACGAATAAGACGCATGTGGAAAAGACGAAAT